>CAZKOR010000012.1:0-38266 GCA_964554405.1 uncultured Bacteroides sp.
CCGGTTTTGATAAAGAGACGTGGCGTAAGATACCGATAGAGTATATTTCCGGAGTACATAACGGAAAGTATGTAGAATTGGACTGTCCTCATTATGTTCATAATTATGAGTATGATATCATAAGCGAAAATATAGTTGGATTTTTGTCAAATTTATGATAAAAAGCAGTGTATTTACTGCAAGTTCGGAGAAAATTTCACATGAAAGAAAACAGACTAAGAAAATTACTGTTTCCGTTAATACTGGAGCAATTACTGGCGGTCAGTGTAGGAATGGTGGACACTTTTATGGTATCGACCGTTGGACAGGTGGCGGTTTCGGGAGTTGCCCTGGTAGATAACATCAACCGCCTGATTATTCAGGTGATGTCGGCGTTTGCAGCAGGCGGAATTGTTGTCACAAGCCAGTATATGGGAAATATAAAGTATGAAATATCGAAAAAATCCTGCGCTCAGTTGGAAATACTGATGAGCGCATTTTCCGTTGTAACGATGTTCATATGTATCTTTTTCGGGCGTTCCATATTAGGTTTTCTGTTTGGCAAGATTGAGCAGGATGTCATGGAGGCGGCGCATACTTATTTGGTGGTATCGGGGATTTCCTTTGTATTCCTTGGTATGTATAATACAGGAGCGGCGATTCTGCGCTGTCAGGAAGATACCAAAACTTCCATGTTAGTAAGCTTTGTTATGAACATTGTCAATGTAGTGTTTAACGCATGGTTTGTTTTCGGACTGCATATGGGCGTTCTGGGGGTTGCCGTAGCAACGTTGATAAGCCGGGCTGTTGCCGGATTAATTATGAAGCTGCTGCTATTGTCCAAAAGAAACACACTTCGGATTACAGAGATGAAAATGTATAAGCCATCGCTTGATTTGGTAAAAAAGATTCTTTCTATCGGGATTCCGAGCGGAATTGAAAACGGTATGTTTCAAATCGGCAAACTGCTTGTTGTGAGCATGGTGGCAACGCTTGGTACGGATGCGATTGCGGCGAACTCCATTGGCTATCAGATTATCGACTTTCCCAATATTCCGGGAGTATCTATCGGACTTACCCTTGTTGTCATAGTAGGGCAGGATATCGGAGCGGGTGATAAAGAACTTGCCGTAAAGGATTCCAAACACTTATTGAAGTTAGCATATATCGGCGACTGGACATGTAAAATACTTTTGTTTGTGCTTACCCCGTGGCTCGTTTCTATCTTTTCTCTTTCTGCCGCTGCTACGGATATGGCGGTGACAGTGCTGCGCTGCTTTGCTATAGCGGCATTGCCGATATGGCCGTTAAGTTTTACACTGCCGAATGCGCTAAGAGGCGCCGGAGATGCGAAATTTACTATGCTTGTCAGCATTTTATCTATGTGGATATGCAGGATTGTGATAAGTTATATACTTGTGATGTGGTGTCATTTCGGAATACTAGGAGTCTGGCTTGGAATGTTTGTAGATTGGTATGTCAGGGGCATCAGCTATTCTTTGCGGTTTGTTTCAAAGAAATGGCTTACGAAAAAGGTGATATAAAGTTTATTGATAATTTTTAGTACAAAGAATATAATATTATTATAAACACATGCAAAACAACTGCAAAACACATGCAAGGAGGGCGCTATGGCAGAACAGGTTTTGATTCAATTTAGAGCAGATAAAGCACTGAAACAGGAAGTAACCGAAATATATGAGAAACTGGGAATGGATTTACCTACGGCATTTCGCATGTTTATGGCTAGAAGTAAAATGGTAAAAGGACTTCCATTTGAAGCAACACTGCCTGAGCAGACAATAACAAGAACGCAGGCGAAGAATGCTTTTTATGAATTGCGGAGACAGGCCGCTGATGTTCCGGAGATGACACTTGAGGAAATTAATGCTGAGATTTCGGCAGTAAGAGCAGAAAGAAAAGGGTAGCTGCCTATGAAATATTATGCAGTAATTGATACAAATGTATTGTTAGCAGCATTGCTCTCTAAGAATGAAGACTCAGCCACAGTTAAGGTGTTAGATGCTGTTTTTGATGGGACGATTATTCCGTTGTATCATCAGGATATTTTAAGCGAATACGATGAGGTGCTTCATAGAGAAAAATTTCATTTGCAGGAGGCTGTAATACGGACAGTTCTTGATGCAGTCAGGCAGTATGGAGTTGAAGTATTTCCGCAGCCCACAGGAGCAGTCCTGATTGATATGGACGACCTTGTATTTTATGAGGTAGCTATGGAAAAGAGAGATGATGATGCTTATTTGGTTACAGGTAATCAAAAGCACTATCCATTCAGGGATTTTATTGTTACTCCTGCGGAAATGATGAAGATTATTGAAACAAAGGTGAACTAATATTTTTTAAAACTGTCTCATTGCATGGATTATGAAAACAGGGTATGCTTGAGGCAGGAGTGTGGCTAGTGTGAAAAATAAATTTTTCACACGCAAGTTTGGGGCTAAAGCGCTTTCAGCGCTGCCCAAACTCGCAAGCTGAGAAAGAACGAGGGATATTAATATGGCTAACGAAGATAAAAAAGATTTTAATGCGATGTTACACGATAGTAAGGATATGCCGAAGTTTCAGACAATTACAGACGAAAAGAGTATTGAAAAATACGGCGGAAACAGAATGTACTTTGCACCGCCGATTGACTATGACAAAGTCATGAAACAAGTTCCTTGTGGGAAAGTAATTACTGTTGGGAAAATACGTGAATACTTTGCCAAGTTGAGCGGCGCAGATTTTACAGAACCGATTACAGCGGGAATTTTCGTGTCTATTGCGGCATGGGCGAGTTATCAACGCTCTACAGATGAAACGCCTTATTGGAGAACGTTAAAAGCAGACGGTGAGTTAAATTCCAAATATCCCGGCGGCGTGGAAGCGCAAAAAGAAAAGCTGGAAGCGGAGGGGCATACCATTATACAAAAGGGGCGTAAAAATATTAGGTACTATGTGAAAAACTATGAGGATGCGCTCTTTGAGTTGGGGGAATAAATGCCTGAATAAGTTTGAATCTGAAAGGATTATGCTATGAAGAAATTAGGATTGGTTGGGGGAATGGGACCGGAGTCAACAATTCCCTATTATCATGATATTGTTTATGGGGTGCAAAACAGGATTGGGGGAAATTTTTTCCCGAATGTAACGATTGAAAGCGTAAATGTATTTGACGTTTTGAGATTATGCAATGAACAAAAATATGATGAATTAACTGATTATTTAATGCAGGCAATCGGAAACCTTATAAAAAGCGGAGCTGACTTCGTGGCGTTATCAGCAAATACTCCGCACATTGTATTTGACAGATTAAAAGAACAATCAACAGTGCCATTAGTCAGCATTGTTGAAGCTACGCGGGATGAGACAATTCGATTGAATAAACGTAAGGTAGGATTGCTTGGAACCATTTTTACAATGACAGGTGACTTTTTTAAGAAACCTTTTTACAGCAGCAACATTGAAATTATTACTCCAACTACGGAGGAAATGGAATATGTAAATGGTAAAATATCTTCAGAGTTAGAACTTGGTATTGTAAAAAACGAAACATTGCAGGATTTTCAAAAGATTATAAAGCGTATGGCGGAAGAAGACGGGATTGAGGCTGTTATATTAGGTTGTACGGAATTACCTCTTTTGCTTAACGATGAAGTAAGTCCTGTTCCATGCTTAGATACTATGAAAATACATATACAGCATTTAATTGATAGGATTATCGAAATGCCGGAAGTAAAGTTCTATGACAACATAGATGATGACCTATTGAAGTTTGCAGTTATTATCTCGAAAACTAACGGTAAGTGGGTGTTTTGTAAACATAGGGAACGGGATACCTACGAAGTACCCGGCGGGCATAGGGAAGGCGGAGAAGATATCCTGACCGCCGCTAAACGGGAACTGCGGGAAGAAACAGGAGCGGTAGATTTTGATATTAAGCCGGTCTGTGTATATTCGGTAAAAGGAAAAACGAGAGTAAATGAAAACGTGGATGATGAATCATTCGGAATGCTTTTTATTGCGGACATATTTTCTTTTGAAGAATTACATAGTGAGATAGAAAGTATTTTGATTACGGAGCATTTGGTTGATAATTGGACCTATCCGCTTATTCAGCCTAAACTGCTTGAGGAAGCTGAAAGAAGGGGGTATTTGTAAATGAGTTCACTATTGCAATCGACAAGAAACACACGTGCGCTGCCGACAGGCACAATGAGATATATCAGAAGTGATGTTCCGGGAAATTTGACTGATAAGGAAGTTCAGTGGTTATTGGATCATAATATAACTACAATGGTAGATTTGCGCTCAGATGAAGAGGTTGTCAGAAAACCGTGCTGTTTTAAAGAAAGAGAGGAATTTACATATTTTCATTTTCCGGTTACGGGCGGCGGCGATACGCCCAAGTCACTTGAACATCTGCATATTTTATACAGACAGATGTTAGACGAGCAAATGGAGAGGATTATTGATACAATCATGAATGCCAAATCCAATGTGATGTATTTCTGCACGGCAGGTAAAGACCGCACCGGTGTGGTATCAGCGGTTATTTTGAAGCGGCTTGGATTCAGTGATGAAGTAATTATTGATGATTATATGCAGTCTAAAGACAATTTAATGGAAATGCTTACGGCACATGTGAGCGCTCATCCGGAAGTAGATATAGAGATTATTACTCCACACAGGGAAAATATGGAGCAATTATTGAAGTTTTATAAAGGAGAACATTGCTATGGGTGATTTTGTAATACAAGAAGGTTCTGAAAAGGATAAAGAGTACATACTAAAAAAATATCCTGCAACAAGGAATGTCATTCATGACAGAGGTGTACTGATAATAGCCCTCAAGTGCAATGAGATAATAGGCTTTTTATGGATGTATAAAAGAGAAATCCCAGCCCCTGTTCATAAAAAAGAATGGTTTATTAACGTGATAGATGTGCCTGAGGCTGATTATAGGTGCAAAGGTGTAGGCAGTGGTCTTGTCAGAGAAGCAATACATTATGCTAAAAATGACAATGTTTATCAAGTAAGTGCTTATTGTGATATTAACAATGTATCTTCTCATTTGCTTTGGATAAAAAACGGATTTTCCATTTTACCTGTATGTATGGCTGACGGTTCTGTACCCGGTTCATTTGTAGGATTAGTATTATAAATAATATACACTGACAATCGAAACTTAGAGGAGACGAGGTTTATCATTGAGTTCCCAGCAGAGCGTAAAAGATATTTATGCAAAATTGGGCAGCGATATTACTGATTACAACAGGAAGTCTTTGGTTTAGGACGTCCTTCTTTTTTGCCCTAAAAAAACACTTATCAAAATCCCAAGCACAGCAATGATAATGCTTATCGCATTTATTTGAAAAGAGACAGCCAAAAAGCTCTCCGGTGTGTCCAACCGATGAGATACGGCATGATATACCGATGCAAGAAAGATTCCTGTGACGGCAGAACAAGAGAGTACGGCAGTATTTCCCTTATATTTGTCCATGCGAAGTAAGGTTTTTTTGAAAGATATAATAATTCAGCAGAGGAATAGAAATATTTATTATAATAGAGAGCGCACATGTGATAAAATCTGCTTTTTCGGGACGTTGCCACTCCTGTCTGTTTATATTGATTGCCAGATTGACGCACATACAGACTGCAAACAGGACGGTAAAAGACAAAATAAGGTTGCTTTTTGTGCGGTAAAGAAAGGTTCGCACACCGAAGTTGACCAGTACAGTCAATGATAACATATTAGCGATGCGCAAATATTTCATTTTTTCTTTTATTTTTCTAAATCCTTCCAATACTTTTTGCTCTGCCTGATTGCCCGTG
Organism: uncultured Bacteroides sp.; assembly: GCA_964554405.1. Taxonomy (GTDB): domain Bacteria; phylum Bacillota; class Clostridia; order Lachnospirales; family Lachnospiraceae; genus UBA3282. Next base: position 5,815 of record CAZKOR010000012.1, read on the forward strand.
AGGGCATTGTTTTTGCAAAGAGCAACCATTTCTCTGCATTCGGCACAAGTCTCAATATGTTCTTCGACGCAGTTTTTGCTTGCTTCAGAGCATATGCCATCTATATAAGACGGGATTAAATCCTGTATAATATCACAATTCATCTTTTCCATAGCTGACCTCCTTTATCAATCTTATCTTTGCGCGGTGAAAAGTAACTCTTGCCCAGTTTTCGCTTTTGCCTAACATGGAGCCGATTTCCCGAAAAGACAAGTCACCGAGAACCCTAAGTTCCACTACTTTCCGCATATCTTCCGGAAACATCTGCAGTTTATCCCAGACATCCATCAGTTCAATCTTTGCAATTACCTCTTGTTCCGTATTCCGTTCGGATTCCAGCGTATCGTCCACCTCTTCTAAGGCAATGCGGCTGCTTTTGTGCCAATGCTGATACAGTAAATGTTTGGCAATTTGACACAGCCAGGTAGACATTTTGCAATCGCCTGTAAAAGTATCAATGGATTCTATCGCCTTTAGAAAGGTTTCCTGCATTAAATCCTCTGCCAGCGCCGGATTATGGCATTTTTTTAAAGATTCGTTACAAAATAATAGCATCTAAATTAAAAAATTACAATTGGAGTAATTTACTGCTAAAGCTGGCCGTTGTTTTCCTTGTATTAAAAAATCGGATATGTTAAAATCTACGCAGACAGCATGTAAATGGAGTCGCAAACAAAATGAAAATGATAGAAATAGAAAACCTGATTAGTGCATATGGGAGAAATAAAGTTTTGCAGGGAGTGACGTTTAGCAGCGAGCGGGGAGAGTGCATCGGTATTGTAGGACCGAACGGTTGCGGCAAATCTACCCTGCTTTCTACGATGGCGGGGGTTCTTCGCCCATTATCCGGCACAATCCGCTATTATGGTAAGGACGCTCTGCAAAACCGTGTTGTTTTTCAGAAAATGACAGGTTATGTGCCGCAGGAAAACCCGCTGATGCCGGAACTTAGCGTCTATGATAATTTAAGACTTTGGTATCCGGACAAAGCGGAACTGGAAAAAGAACTGGAACAGGGCTTCTTGCAGATATTAGGCATTCCCGAATTTGTGGGGAAAACCGTTTCCAAACTCTCCGGAGGAATGAAAAAAAGAGTCAGCATCGGCATCGCCCTATCCGGAATGCCGCCGGTTTTGATTTTAGATGAACCGAGCGCCGCACTCGATTTGGTATGTAAAGAGGATATCAAGAGATATCTTCAAATTTATTTAGAGAGAAAAGGAACGGTTGTGATTACAACGCACGAAGAAAGTGAGTTGTCGCTTTGCAGCAGTTTGTATGTGATGAAAGGCGGAAAACTGGTGCAGGTTGATAAGTCGCTGCGGGGAAGCGCGCTGACGGCACTATTTTAAAAATGGAGGATTTGGGATGGAACAGCAGAATGAAATACTGATTCCTGAAATTGAAGATAAACCAAATAAAAAACGGAAACTGGCGGTGGGGATTGCGGCAGTATGTATGGTCGCAGTTGTGGCAGTCGTTGTTGTGATTGCAAAGGTGTATTTCAGTGAGAATAGGGCATTGGTGAAAGGACTGCAAAATCTGGCAGCAGAACTAGAGGAGCGTCAGGAACTGACGGAACAGAATAAGACCGGAGCGGTCAATGCAGAAACAAGTTTTAATGTAAGCATGGAAGACCTGCCTGTTACGTTAGGCATTGATACGCAGATACTGCGCGACGTAGAGGCACGTAAACTGAGGACTACTACGGAAGTCAGTGTCATGAATATGAATCTGGGAAAAATAGAAATTTACGGAGAGGATGAGACGCTTGCCGTAGCAGTGCCAACGATATGGGAGCAGAATTTTGTCTTTGATACGAAACAGATTGACAGACAGTACAATGATTCTCTGCTTGCGGAGAAATGGGGCAGACTGGACGGACTTCCGGAGATTTCGCTTGACTTGTTTGCAGAAAGAGAGGGCCTGCCCTGGCATGAGTTGGTATCACATTGCCTGGAAATCCTGAAAGACCTTGAGATAGAGCGGATAGAAGAAAAGATAGCAGTCAACATACCGGAGATGGATAATAAACAGTACCAGTGTAGTCAATACCGGGTTGTGATGCCGGTAACGGAAATCAGGGGGATGGAGTGGGATGTTTCGGATGAGAATATGATTCTGTTACTTTCGGTTGATGAAAATGACCGGATTGTTCAGATTTCACTGGAGGAGCCGCTTCTATTGTCCGAGGGAGAGCTGACAGGAAGCATCAGTTTCGTTGGAGAGGGCAGAAGCATTGATGACATAATTGTCAATATGAAATTAAAGGGCAAGGCAGATATGTCGAGGCTGGATGAGAGCCTGTTATCAGGATTTGGAAGTATAAGTATGGAACAAACAGTAGAGATAGAAATGAACGCAGAATGCGTTTTTGATGAAAATGACACAAATGTTATCATAAATCTTGAAAAATTGACCGTTTCCGTCACAGAGATTGGAGACCTTAAAATGAGAGGTTCTATCACCTTATCCCCCCTTGGGGAGGAGATAGAGCCGTTAGCGGGCGAATCCATACGGATTTTTGAAATCACAGAAGATGAATATGATGCGTTAGGATGGCAGATGATGAAGAAACTGCTGTGGAAGGCAAATATAGCAGAAAAGTTTTTTGGGTAATCATTAGAACAGAGGAAAGCGCTTTGATATGAGAAAAACTTTGATTTTGTGGAAATTGGAATTAAAACGGACAATCAAATTACTGCCGGCAATGCTGTTAGAGGCGGCGCTGCTTTTCTCTATTTTGGGGGCAATCGCTTATGGAGCATCAAAGTTTCTGTATCGGGATTCGCCGATGATACAGATAACGATTGCGGTCATTGAAGAAGAGGAAAACCCTCTGACGGACCTTGCTATGCAGTATATTCAGGGAATGGAGAGCATTGCCGATACTTGTCGGTTTCTTGTTGTGTCAAAGGAAGAGGGATTTTCCATGTTGCAAGAGGGAAAGGCGGCAGCAGTGCTGGTTTTGCCGGGAGGTATGATAGACGGCATTATGAATGGAAATAACGTGCCGGTGCAGGTTTATTTCCCGGAAAATGCAGGAATCGAGTCGGCATTGCTAAAGGAATTGACCGATTCGGGCGTACAGATGCTTCGGGTGGCGCAGGCGCAAATTTATGGTATTTATGATACGGCGAAAAATTACGGTGCATTAGAGCAGTTATCCGTTTTAGAGGGGAATATTGACCGGTTTAATCTGGCTTTTGCATTGGAGAGACTGGCGCTTTTTCAGGTAAAAGAGGTTTCGGCAACGGGAAATCTCTCGCTTCTTCAATATGGAACAGCGTCCGGTGCGGTTTTCTTTTTGTTACTGCTTGGCATGGCATGCTATCCGGTAATGCAGTCTTATCCGGCAGTATTACAGGGGCAGCTTCGGCGTCAGGGCATCAGTATCGGGCAGCAGTGTGCCGGTAAATGGCTGTGCGGGGCATGTAGTATGGGAGTCGGATTTCTTGGCTTTTTCCTTATGATAAAAGGTCTGGCAGGGGTGCTTGGATATGCGGCATGGATGCCCAAAATCGGGATAGGGCAGAGCATTGTCTGTGTTATCATTTTACTATGTATCACTACGTTTATTTACTTTATCTTTCAAATGGCAGATAACGGAACAGCGGCGATTCTGCTTCTGTTTTTCTTATCTGTTGTGATGATTTACTGTTCCGGCGGCTTTCTGCCGTCTGCTTTTTTGCCGGAAGCGGTACAAAAGATGGGGCGCATTCTGCCGACAACCTATTTGATTGAAGCGGCGGGAAGTCTGTATCATGAAAAAATGCCGGGAAGGACAATCGTTGTTTTACTATGTTATACAGTTTTCTTCTGGACAGCCGCTTATGGCATCCGTAAAAAGGTTTATTCCTGATGGGCACAAACCCGCAGCATGAGAGGGGGGATTGATATGAGAAAGTATTTGTTCTGGTTTTATTTGATGATGAAAAGAATGATAAAAAAACCTGCTTATCTTCTCTTATTGATTGCACTCCCGATTCTGTCTGTCGCTATGATAAGACTGGAGCAGAGCGGGGACGACAGCACGGGTATTACAGTAGGCATTTTGTTTGAAAAAGAAGGGCGGGCGGAAATATCGCAGGATGATAAAGAATGGAATCAGAAATTTTTCTTATTTTTGGCGGAACAGGACAGTGTGATACGGTTTCAGGAATATGAAAAGAGCGCTTCCTTATTGCGGGATATTGAAAAAGGGGAGCTGGACTGTGGCGTTGTGGTTCCTGTGAATATTCATGAGAGGCTTATGACAGATAAATGGCAGGATTCCATTACTATTTATAAAACTTCTTCCACAAGTGTGACTGAAATAGTTAAAGAGAGAATTGCCGCGGCGGTCTTTACATTCTATTCGGAAGAAAGTTATGTAAACTACATTGAAAACAGCAGCATCTTTCAGGAAACGTCACAGAATGACGATAGAAATACGGAAATAATTGAATTTGCAAAAGAAGCATATGAAACGCATCTGACAGACGGCAGTACATTTGCATTTCAATATCACGGGGAAAGCTATGATAGCAATGCGGAGGAGCAAGTGACCGACACAGCCAATCCGGGTTTCCGTCTAAAAGGCGTTTTGGCTGTCTGCATTTTCTTAAGCGGCTTATGCGGTCTTTTGACAGACTGGAATGACAGATGGGAGCGGCGGTTTGTACGTATGGCGCCGGAATGGGTGACTACCATGGTCAACATCTGGATTCCGACTATTTACACGTCTGTCATTGCCTTGCTTTCTTTACTGCTGACCGGACAGTTTACCGGAACGGACGGAGGAATGTTTGCAGGAATCGGGAAGGAATTGTGTCATCTTATTTTTTATCAGTTCCTAATTGTAGTGTATTGTAGTATAATCAGAGTAATCATCAGGAAACAGGAGCAGTTGGCGGCAGCGATTCCGATTTTGACACTCGCAAGCATTGTCTGCTGTCCGGTCTGGATTCGGCTGGCGGTGTATCTGCCGGTATTTCATGTGTTAGAGAAACTTTTTCCTGTGACTTATTATTTGATAATGTAGAGAGACAGACAAATCGTGATGACTATCACTGAATAGAAACCACAATATAGAAAAGAGAGACAACCCTATGGCAGAAAAAAACATTATGGACTATGAAACAGTTGCACTGGATGACGAAAACAACGCAATCGTCATTATTGACCAGACGAAACTGCCCGGTGTGACACAGCTTATCAACTTAAAAACAGCAGAGGAAATCTGGGATGCTATCTATTTGTTAAAGGTACGCGGCGCTCCGGCAATCGGGGTGACGGCGGCATTCGGCATTTATTTACTGGCAAAACAGATTGAGACAGAGGATTACGATACTTTTTATCAGGAATTTTGTAAGCAGAAAAAATATCTGGATTCGTCAAGACCCACTGCAGTCAATTTATCATGGGCGCTTAACAGGATGGAACAGGTCTGCCTTGCCAATCGGGAATTGCCGGTGGCAAGGATAAAGGAGCGATTAAAAGAGGAAGCTGTCGAAATTAAGGAAGAAGATATCAGGGTATGCAGGGCAATCGGAGAATACGGGTTAAGTCTTGTGAAACCGGGAGACGGTATTTTAACGCATTGTAATGCGGGACAGCTTGCGGCATGTAAGTACGGAACCGCCACCGCGCCGATTTATCTCGGTGAGGAAAAAGGCTATCACTTCCGTGTTTTTGCAGATGAGACAAGACCGTTGCTGCAGGGGGCAAGGCTTACGGCTTATGAACTTTTTTCTTCCGGCGTAGATGTTACTCTGATTTGTGATAATATGTCGGCGACAGTCATGCGAAACGGCTGGGTCAATGCGGTTTTTGTCGGCTGTGACAGAGTGGCGGCAAACGGGGATACGGCGAATAAAATCGGCACTTCCGTCGTGGCGGCCGTGGCGAAACGCTATAATGTGCCGGTCTATATCTGCGCACCGACGGCAACAATTGACTTAAATACACCGACCGGGGCGGATATTACGATTGAACAGCGACCTGCACATGAAGTGACACAGATGTGGTATAAGGAGCGCATGGCGCCGGAGGGAATTAAGGTATTTAATCCCGCTTTTGATGTGACCGACCATGATTTGATTGCAGGGATTGTGACGGAGTATGGCATTGCGAGGGAGCCGTATACGGAATCACTGCGTGAGATTTTTAAACGAAAAAAAGGCTGAAAAGTTTGTGCCTGATAGACACAAACTCGTAAGCTGGGTAAGAGAAGGGGCTGTATAGATATGAAAGAAGACGAGATGATTGCAGAGATTATGAATCATCTGGATAAGGAATCTACGAATGGCGTATATCGGATGAGCGTATTGATGGACGAGAATGCGGATGAGGCAAAAACTGTTTCCAAACAGTGCTGCAATATGTACGGGCGTCCTGCTTCAGAGACGGTGGGGCTTTTAGATATGTATACGGATATGAATGCCGGGAGACCGGACAATGAAAAACCTGAAAGATAAAGGATATAGAAAAGTTATATATGAGTCAATTAAATGATAGAGAATATAAAAGATTCGAAGATATAAAGCATGTTGGAAATAATGGAAATGAATTTTGGTTAGCTAGAGAATTAGCTCCGGTATTAGAATATAATAAATGGGAAAATTTTCAAAAAGTAATTAAACGAGCGATGATTGCTTGTGAAAATAGTGGGCATATTATTGCGAACGATTTTCCTGAGGTCAGGAAAATCGTAAGTGCCGGTGCAACTAGTAAACCTATTAAGGATTATGAACTTACTCGATATGCTTGTTATTTAATTGTGCAGAATGGAGATCCTCGCAAAGAAGTCATTGCATTGGGACAAACATATTTTGCAATCCAGACTTATCGACAGGAAGTGGCGGATCATTTTAATGAATTGGATGAGGATAGAAGACGTTTAGTAGTGCGTGGTGATATAAAACAGTGGAATCAGCTGCTTGCAGAAACAGCATATGATGCCGGAGTTATTACAAATGAAGAATTTGCAATTTTTCAAAATGCCGGATATATGGGATTATATGGCGGAATGGATGTTGATGATATACATAAGAGAAAGAATCTGGAAGTAGGGCAAAAAATTCTTGATTATATGGGAAGTACGGAACTCATTGCGAATTTGTTCAGAATATCACAGACGGAAGAAAAGTTACGAAAAGATGAGATTGTTGGCGCAAAGGCAGCGACAGCGGCTCATTATATGGTTGGAAAAGAAGTGAGAGGAGCTATCGAGAAGATAGGAGGAACAATGCCGGAGGACTTACCAACTCCGGAAAAAAGTATTCAACAAGTTGAAAAAGAACAGCTTGCACGATTGAAAGAGAAAGCTCGAGCTGGGAAATTAATGCTTGACGAGTAAAAGAAAAAGACGGAGGATTGATTATGGGACAATTTTGTTATGACAAGGTAAAAGACCCGCAGTTTTTTAAGGAGAATGTGCTTCCTGCGCATTCGGCACATGTTATTTTTCGGAATAAAAAAGAGTTTGATGCAAAGGAAAGCTCCCTCAGGCTGTCGTTAGACGGTGTCTGGAAATTTTCTTATGCAGTGAATATAGATTCTGCCATAGCAGGATTTGAAAAGCCCGAATACGATTGTAAGCCTTGGGCGGATATCCGTGTGCCGGCACATATCCAGATGGAGGGGTATGATGTTCCGCAGTATGCGAATGTCCAGTATCCTTGGGATGGCAGGGAGGATATAAAGCCCGGTGAAATTCCGGAGCGTTTTAATCCGGTTGCAAGTTATGTGAAATATTTTGAAGTGCCGCAGGCGATGCAGGGGAAAGAACTCCGTATTTCTTTTCAGGGCATTGAAAGCGGCATGGCGCTTTGGTTAAACGGTGCTTATGTAGGTTATAGTGAGGATAGCTTTACGCCGTCTGAATTTGATATTACGCCTTATCTCAAAGAAGGAGAAAACAAACTTGCAGTGCAGGTTTATAAGTGGACGTCTTCAAGCTGGTGTGAAGACCAGGATTTCTTCCGTTTTTCGGGCATTTTCCGCAGCGTTTATCTGTATGCTGTGCCGTCGGCACATATAGAGGATATGCGTGTAAAGACATTATTTGCAGATAATAATTTCAGTAAAGCGGTACTGGAGGTTCAGACAAAGGCGTCCGGAGAGGGAAGTATCCGCTTTCAGTTGAAAGACGGAGAAAAAGTTCTTTTTACGCATGAGGAGCAGATTGGAAACGGAGAGCCGGATGAAAATGGCAGACGTGTCTTTACCTTCCGTGAGGAAATAGTGGAGCCGAAACTTTGGAGTGCGGAAGCGCCATATCTGTATCAGATGGAGATAGAGGTGCTTGACGTGGCAGGGGAAACGGTGGAATATACGGCGCAGGCAGTCGGTTTCCGCAAATTTGAAATGAAAAATAACAGGATGCTTTTAAACGGAAAGAGAATTGTGTTTAAAGGTGTCAACCGTCATGAGTTCAGCTCTGTTTCCGGCCGCCATGTTTCCTATGAAGAGTTGGAAAAAGATATTGTAACCATGAAAAAGAATAATATCAATGCCATCAGAACCTGTCATTATCCCGATGATGTGGCAATTTATGATTTATGTGACAGGTACGGTCTGTACATGATTGCAGAGTGCAATCTGGAAACGCACGGTACATGGGATGCTTACCTGCGGGGATTTGAAGATGAATCCTTTATTCTGCCGAAAGACCATGAGAACTGGGAGGGAATGATGCTTGACCGCGCAAATTCCTGTTATCAAAGGGATAAGAATCACCCGGCGATTGTGATATGGTCCTGCGGAAATGAGGCTTACGGCGGCAGAACGCTTTTTAAGATGTCAGAGCAGTTTCGTGCATTAGACGATACCAGACTGGTGCATTATGAGGGTGTTTTCAATGACAGGAGTTATAATGACACTTCCGATATGGAAAGCCGGATGTACCCGAAAGCCTGGGAGATTGAAGAATATCTGGAAACACCGGACGCCAAGCCTTTTGTCTGCTGCGAATATTCTCATGCCATGGGTAATTCCTGCGGCGCGCTGCATAAGTATACGAATCTTGCGGATAAAGAAAATTCCGGCTATCAGGGCGGTTTTATATGGGATTACATAGACCAGTCCATTTATAAAAAAGACCGTTATGGCAAAGAATTTCAGGCATATGGCGGTGACTTTGCAGACCGTCCGTGCGATTATAATTTCAGCGGAAACGGCATTGCGTACGGCGGGGAGAGAGACGCTTCCCCGAAAATGCAGGAAGTAAAATACGACTATCAGAATCTGACGGTTACGATTCATGAGAAAGATTTTGAAGTCTGGAATAAAAACCTGTTTGTCAATGCAGACACTTTTGACGCAAAAGCCATTTTATTAAGAGATGGCGTACAGATTGCCGAAAAGGCACTTTCGATATGTGTAGAGCCGGAGAGCAGGCTGCAGTTTCCGATTCCTTTTGAGATTCCTGACTGCGCGGGAGAATATGCAGTTACGGTTTCTTTCCATTTGAAGAATGATGCATTATGGGCTAAAGCAGGACACGAAGTGGCATTCGGGCAGGCGGTCGTAGCAATAGTAAGTAAGGAGCCCGCACAGATAACACCGACAAAACCTTATACCGTTATTTACGGCAAAAACAATATCGGCGTCCGCGGAGAATCGTTTGAGGCATTATTTACCAAAGGAAATGGACTGACCTCCTACCGCTATGCGGGGAAAGAATTAATAGAAAAAGTGCCGAAGCCGAATTTCTGGCGCGCGCCTGTGGATAACGACGAGGGCAGCAATATGCCGGCAAGGTATGGGCAGTGGAAACTGGCAAGCCTTTATCTGACAACGAGAGATGCAGGAGAGAAAAGGGAAGCGCCGCTCGGCGTCTTATATGATAATCCTGTTGTAAAAAAAGAAGAGGACTGCGCAGTCATTACTTATGTATACAGACTGCAGACGAAGCCGGATGCGGAGTGTCAGGTAACGTACCGCGTGTATGGCGACGGTCGGATTCAGACAACGCTTACTTATGACCCGGTAGAAGAGCTGGGCGATATGCCTGAGTTTGGCATGATTTTCCATTGCAGTGCGGACTATGACCACGTTGAATGGTATGGAAACGGGCCGGAGGAAACTTATGAGGACCGTAAAGAGGGTGCGAAACTCGGTATTTACCGGAATATGGTAAGCGATAATATGGCGAAGTATCTCGTTCCGCAGGAGTGCGGCAACAAGACGGGCGTTCGCTATGCCAAGATTACGGACAGAAAAGGCAGAGGGCTTTTATTTACCGGAGATAATATGAATTTCTCCGCGCTGCCGTATACACCGCATGAAATCGAAAATGCCAGACACCACTTTGAACTGCCCGAAGTGCATTATACGGTAGTGCGTGTGTCTTTACAGCAGATGGGCGTCGGCGGTGACGACAGCTGGGGAGCTTTGGTGCATCCGGAATATTTGATTGATGTTAGTAAAAAACTGGAGTTTACCTTTACGTTTCAGGGAATTTAATGCTCTGCCGATAAGTATTAATTTTCAGGCGGCGTAATTAAAAAATTCAGGGAACCGGCAGGATTGCCGGTTCCTTTTTCAAGCAAAGAAATAAGACCGAGAATGGTTTCCTCGATTTCTTCGAAAGAAGAGGGAATTAAGGTGGTATCGCTTTTGACAGCCAGAACAATCAATACGATTTCCGCTAAGGCAGCAGGGTGGTCAAAATGGATATCGCCTGTTTCAATGCCCTGCTCAATAATAGCAGTCAACGCGGGCTTTAATTCCGTTACAAGATGATTTAAATATTTTTGATGCAAAAGAAGAGTATCCTGCAGCCTGTTTTCTGTCGTTTCCGTGTTTTGTCTTAAGAATTCAGCGGAAGAATTTCTGCATGCCTGAAAAATCATAGCCATGCGCGTAAAAGGAGAAACATTTTTCTGCTTCGCAAGATTTTGTGCGGTTTCAATCGGTTTCTTGTAGTTTCGCTCAATCAATGCTTCCAGAATAGCATCCTTGGAGGGAAAATAATAGTAAATGCTGCCTTTTCCGATGCCGGCAGTCTGTGCAATTTCATTGACTGAAATGGTCTGTATATCTTTGCTTTCCAGTAAAAATTGGAGCGCATCCAGAATTTGTTCGTATTTTGTCTGACTAGGCATAGTAATCTTATCCTCCAATCATAAAACGCAGGCAGGAATAAATGTCTTTAACTTATCCATGATTATACAGCATATCTTTTGGATATGCCATAGGAATCTTGCAAATGTATGAGTGGTTTGTTGTTAGGAGAATAAATAATATGTAGTGTTTTTAGGCAGGATTTGGTATAATAACGGAAGATGCAGTATTCATGTAAGCATTACCCTAGTAATGACTATACAAAAAATAAGCATCTTCCACTTTAATGATTATATGTTAAATATAGAAATATTATGTATATTAAAAAGATACAGTAAGTAAAAGAGAAACTACCCGAGTAGCCCGTTTTTTACTTATGTATCTTTAACTGCCTTTATCATAGCGGAAAAAGCTGTGTTTGTCAAGTAAAAATCGAAAGAGGTGTAAGTATGGATGAACAAAAGGTCTTACAGTGCCAGAAGTATTATGTTTTCAAAATTCGTGATATTGTAAATAATAGTTTCCATACATTAGAAGAAAAACGAATTGACTGCCTGATTCAGTATCTGGATTTGTGCATTAGTACCTATGATGAGTATAGAATGGCGTTGGAACCAAGTAAATTGAAGAAGTCATATGAGGGTTTGATTGAAGGAATAGATTTTCAGATGCAGAACCATCCTTTCCGTACACTGGATTTGTATAGGAATGATTTTGCCCACTTACATAAGTTAATCATATTGGATGAGCAGCAACGAGATAAAGAACTGCATAATATTCACAGGGATATGGTCAGTTTGAGGAAAAAGTTGAGTGCAGCAGATATGATCGGCAATTACATAATGTGCCTGAAACATGAAGAAAATTATCAGGAGATGGATAATCTGATGGAAGCTTTAATTAGCGACTTGCTAAATAAAGGATATTCATTAACATACCTGATTGATTGGTTTAAGAAGCAACAGGATGAATTCATGCGAAACGGACAAGATGTTTCTATCATAGACAGTCTGAGGGAATTGGACAGGGACGTTGTGGAACATACAATATATATAAAGTTTGTGATAAAAAGCGATACACAGGTCTTGCCGGCGTTGCAGCTATTGAGAAGGCAGTTTACAATCGAGAAAAGTGAAAAAGTTCTGTTTAGCAGCAAATGGTCTGATGAAAACTTCTATGTTGCAAGTAAAAAATATAAAGCATTAGATATTACTAAGGCAATTTCTATGGCATCGAAAGAATTTAGCGCCGTCAAAGAGTTATTTGACATGTGGCAGGGAACTACAGGATGTATCCGTGATGATTTACGATATGGTTGGGAGGAAGACGGAAATTTTAACCTGCTGGCGGTAAAGAAAGCCGATAATGTCAAGATGCTAGGATATGTGGATTCCTATTACAGAAAGCAAATGAACCGTTTTCTAAAATTGAAGGATGGGTCTGAAAATGAGGATATTAAGGTATTAGAGAGAATTTTATACACCCTGAATACGGCCAAGACTTATAAAATACAGAATCGCTTCCTAAATTTCTGGTCCGCACTGGAGTATACTCTATATCCGTTCCCACGTTTTACAATCATTGAAAAAGCCAGGGTTGTGGTGCCGGAAGTGTTCAGCTTGTTTTATATAAAGAATAAAATGAATATTTTCTGGTCTAGGTTGATACATTATCTTGAAACCAGATATCAGGAAAGTGAGCTTTATGAGACTGTCAGGTTTGTTGATGAATGTAAGGATACTGGTGATGGTGGATATGATACAAAAAAGGTGATTGCAGTATTTCAAGATCAGGAAAGGGTGCAAAAGATAGCAGAAAGTTTTTCAAAGCATGTTGTGCTGCACAGGGAATTGTCTGAACTGCATATGCTTATCAATTCCCCACAAAAAGCATTGGTGGCGATAGAGGATTATTATGAGGGGATTAAACACGATCTGAATTATATATATAGGCTGAGAAACCAGCTGATACATTCTACCAAAGGTACAGACGATTCTTTGGAGCATATTAGTATGAGGCTTTATAGGTATGTAAATTCCGTATTATCCACCATACTATATTATAAAGAGAAAAACAGTGAATATACAGTAATGGATATATTGAATTCCATTGATGCGACTTATCAGGATTACATATCCGTTTGGAAGACAAAAAAGACAGAGAAAAAGAAAGTACAGGAGGATGAAAAACCCTTAAGTCTTCAGGAAGCATATAACATGGTACGACCTTCCTATCTGTTCATTGAGTGAACAACTCTTAAGGGAAATATTGTATCGGCTATTTTCTAAGAAAGATGAAATTCTAGCATATTCCCGTTTAAATATATTCCTGGAAAAATTCAGTTGACATCCTAAAATAAATTGTGTACAATTAAATCAAAAGTTGTACACAATTTTATTTTATACAATTAAAGTTGAGACGGTTTTATCAGATAATATCAAAAGGGACGCTTTACAGAAATTCGCTTATGTATCTCCGATGGCAGCCTGCGGACTTTATTATCATGCGGAATCGGGAGATGCGCAGAAAGCGGGCGAAGTGAGAGTGACTTTTATCAAACTGATGCAGGAAATAGATGCTTTAGCAGTGGCTATGCAGATTCCATTTCAGGTTGATATTGTTAAGACAAATCTTGATATTCTGGGCACTCTTGAACCGACGGTGACTACTTCCATGCAGAGAGACATCTATGCCGGTAAGCAGTCGGAAATAGATGGGCTGATTTATGAAGTGGTTAGAATGGGGCAGCAGTATGATGTGCAGGTGCCTACATATAAAATGATTGCAGAAAAAGCAAAGGAGGATAAATTATCATGAGCATTTATGATTATTCGGTAAAAGCGCAGGACGGCAGTGACGTCAAACTTTCGGATTATCGTGACAAGGTTCTTTTAGTCGTCAATACCGCTACGGGATGCGGTTTTACACCGCAATATGAGGGGCTGCAGGATTTATATGAGAAATATGAATCGCAGGGGCTGGAAATTTTGGATTTCCCCTGTAATCAGTTTGCAAATCAGGCGCCGGGCAGCGATGAGGAAATTACAGATTTCTGCCAGTCACGATATGGCGTAACTTTTCGGCAGTTTAAGAAAATCAAGGTAAACGGGGAGGGGGAAGAGCCATTATATTCTTTCTTAAAATCACAGCAGAAAGGTGTGATGGGAAACAATATTAAATGGAATTTTACGAAGTTTTTAGTTGACCGAAAAGGAAATGTGGTGGCGCGTTTTGCTCCGACCGTGACACCGGAAAAGCTGGACGAGCAGATAAAGAAGTTATTATAATAATAATTACAATAATAAGAAAAGAGAGGATAATTCAATGAACATTTATGATTTTACTGTGGAAAATGCAGATGGCAGCCAGACAACATTAAGCGACTATGCAGGAAAGGTAATATTAGTTATTAATTCCGCAACGGAGTGTGGATTTACCCCACAATACGATGATTTGCAGGACCTTTACGAAAAATATGAAGACAAGGGATTTATCATTTTAGATTTTCCCTGCAATCAGTTTGCAAATCAGGCACCCGGAAGTAATGAAGAAATTGTAAGTTTTTGTGATTCTACCTATGGGATTACTTTCCCGATTTTTGCTAAAATTGAAGTGAACGGCAGTAACGAGAGTCAGCTTTATACTTATTTAAAAGCACAAAAGGGGTTTGCCGGATTTGATTCTGAGCATCCGCTGACACCGATGCTTGAGAGTGCTTTAGAAAGAACAGACCCGAAATATAAAGGAACAAGCGACATTAAATGGAATTTTACAAAATTTCTGATTGACAGGGACGGAAACGTTGTAGAGCGTTTTGAACCGACTGCAGATATGGCGGAAGTGGAAGAAAAAGTTGCAAAATTACTGTAACCGTTCGGAGTTAAACCTGTAAATTAATAAAAAGGAGGACTATGATGGAATACACATATAAGACACAGAATACCTGTTCAAGTGAAATAAAACTGAATATTGATGGAAATATAGTGACAAATATCTCTTTCACAGGGGGATGTAATGGTAATTTAAAGGCAATCCCGCGTTTGGTAGATGGCTGGACAGTGGAAGCAATTGAGGAAAAGCTTGCAGGCGTGACTTGCGGACGCAGACCGACTTCCTGCGCGGATCAGCTTGTCCAAGCCTGCAAGGCGGCATATGCGGAGCAAAGTGTGAAAAATTAATTTTTCACAGATGAACTTGTTCATCTTGCGAATATTGTGCAGGCTGAGCAAGAATGGAGGATTAACATGCCGAATAATGAATATGACTGCCTGAAATTGGAAAATCAGTTGTGTTTTCCCCTCTATGCCTGTTCCAAAGAAGTCATCAGAAGATATAAGCCGTATCTGGATAAGCTGGATTTGACATACACCCAGTATATCGCAATGATGGTAATGTGGGAGAAAAAAGAGGTAACTGTCAAGGAACTTGGGGAATGCCTTTACTTAGATTCCGGCACACTCACCCCCCTGCTAAAGAAACTGGAAGAAAAAAAGTATGTGGTACGAAAGCGTTCAAAAGAAGATGAACGGAATCTGATTGTTTCTATTACACAGGAGGGGGAGGACCTAAAGAAGCAGGCGGTTCAAATACCTGCGAGTCTGGGAGCCTGTGTTAATGTAGAACCACAGGAAGCACAGCAGCTATATCAGCTTCTATACAAACTGCTTGCCGGATTATCTTAACAAAGTGCAAAATTGCACTGTGCAAAAATTGCATTGTGCAAATTTTAGCATAGCACGATGATTCTTCTGGGTGTTGTCTGCGGAGGAATGCTTCTTGTTGTCGCCGTGTAATAGACAAGTAATGTCTGATTACCGGGACTGCATGAAGTATTCTGCCCGTTGATTGTCTCAATGTTTGTATTTCTGGCGATATTAAGCTGCAGGGAATTGTCCTCAGCAACCAGATTGCGGTTAAATTCATTTATCATTACCTGTTCATCTCTGCCAAGTACAGTGATAATCTGCGCCCGGTATTGGGGCGGAAAGATTAACGGTACAGGAAGCGAAGCGTCATAAAATGCAGCCACGCGAAGTCCTGACCGAAGCGGTCTGCTGTCAATAATCCGCGTTTCCGACGTTATCATGAAGTTCACAATACCATTCTCTGTACGAAGTGACATCATTTGACTACAACAGTCATTTCCTCTTGCCATATTGATGATAGTACCGATAATCGGTTCATAATTACGATATGCCATAAATTCTTACCTTTCTACAAAAATTTACTTTTATTTTAAGATATGTTCCCGTGAGAAAGGAGTGATTGATTCTTCTTGGAAAAACACTTATAATGAATTAATCAGGAGAAAGGTATGGTATCAGAATGCAAAAGAATAAATTTTCAATATATTGTGGCTTATTTGGAGTATTGACCGGATTGGTTCTTGGAGGATGCGGCAGAGCAGAGGAAAATATGAGCGAACCGCTGACAAAGCCGGAGGAAAACAGCACAGCGCCGGACGTCATATACACAGAACCGCCTTTTTTGGAACTTCAAAGCGTATCGGATGAAACTGAGCTTGTTTTTCTGCGTTCGAGCGCTTTTACATGGTCTTATATGATATCGGAAGAGGAAGCGGCCACTGCGCTTGCTGACAGTGCGTATATACTGGCGGAAAACAGTCCATGGGAAACGCTTATACTGCCGGAAGATGATTCTGATATGTCGGTATATACGATATCGGTGGCAAAACTTCCCGATGAACTTGGGTTTACGGCATGGGATATCGCGGATGTAGGCAAGAACAGAGGGGAAGTCGATCCAATAGAAACGTGCAGTTACAGCATGGAAGAAATCGCAGCGCCGGACTTTTCTATTTCTTTACAATCGGGAAGAATCTATGAAATATATATAAAGTGGAATGAGGATAAATTTGCGGAAAATGGTTTTAGCGGAATCGCGTATTATGCCGTAAAAACTGCCGAAGGAGAGAAAAATGAAAATGGATTGACCGAAAAAGGCAATGACATTCTGATTTCCATAGATGACAGTTATTCTATGACGGTATACAAAGATGAAACGTGGGAGGAAGTTAAAAGTGACACAGATTCTTTTAAATCCCGGTTTTCGGATATCCTGATAAAATACATAAATCTGGACATTGAAAAAGATGAATATCAATATACAGACGATAGTGTCACTTATCGTATGGAGATTTTTGACTCTGACGGTCTGCTTGTGCAGACGATAGAATATTTCGGAGAGTATTTATATATTGATAAAGTACGTTACCGTGAAAAAGGAGCAGGAACGACAGAAGAACTTTATCTTGCCATAGACAGCCTCTTTGTTGAGGACTTCCCGACAGCATCTTTCGGGGAAACAGATACCGGAGAAGTGGATGTTATCGAAGATGTGACAATGGAGGCGGCTTACGCGACACCGAAAGGCATTCATCTGGTATTTACGAATCATACGAATGAGGAATATACATTTGGTGATGACTATGAGCTGCAGGTATGGCAGGACGGGGAATGGCGGAAGGTAGATTATCTTATTGATAACGCGGCATTTAATGCTATCGGTTATAATCTGCCAGAGAATTCCCCGGCTGGATGGAGTGTGAAATGGACGTATTTTCACGGTATTTTGCCTGATGGAGTATATCGCATTACGAAAACCGTCACTAAGGGTACAGGAAAAGAGTTGGAGAAATATCGTCTGGCGGCGGAGTTTACAATTGCGAATGCCGGAGAGAACAAAGAACTGGACGAGGCGAACGAGAAGAAATTTTATGAAAAGGCGGAATCGTTTGGCATAAAGAAAGCAGAGGCAGAAAGCTATTTTCAGATGCTTTGCCGTGATGATGTGATTCAGAACGGGGTAATGGAACTTAGAGGACTTGTAATCGACGATTTCGACCAAAACGGTCAAAATGATATTGCGATTATGGTGCAGGTGTCTGAAAAGAAATTTCTATACGGGACAGGCTGTATCTACTTTTATATGAATGGGGAAAAAACATACTGTTTTTATGAAGAAGATTTTCCTTTTTTTAATAATTATGCTGAAGAATTCTATGTATCTGCCGCTGATTTGGACAATGATGGGAATACGGAGATTGTATTTGGAACGTGTGGAACGGGAACCGGACCCGATTGGCATCACAGAATCTTAAAATATAGGAATTCGACTATGGAAAAAATGGGGGAGATACCTGCGGAATATGAAATCAAGGTTCATGTCAGGAAAGGGGAAAATGAAGATACTTACAGGGCTTATTGTGAATATCTGGATGATGAAATTACTGTCGAGGCGCCTAACCGGAAGAGAGATTACAGCGGCGGCGGAGGTTATGAGTTTTATGATGTGCAGTGTGTAGCGTATGGAAACGGATATGCACTACAGGCAACTAAGAATCTTCATGGCAGTGGGGGAAATCCGGACTGCATAGGAGAAGCTAAGTTCTTGATTGTATGGGATGAGGATGGAAGCAGCCATGTTGATAAATGGTGGGTAGAGCTTCATTATCACGAATGGTAAAAAAGAATAGATTAGAAATAGTTCGTCCCGGTTTTTAGCTGGGACGTTTTTTTGTTTTTCTCCGTCTAATGAGTAGAACGACGGAAAGGAGATGAAGCTGCGAATGGATGCAATACACAACTTAATAAGAAACGCACAGCGAAAGGATGCCGATGCATTTACCGAACTGATGCAGTCCCAGATGCAGGCGATGTATAAGACGGCACAGGCAATATTAAAAAACGATGAAGATGCCGCGGATGCCATATCAGAAACGATACTTGCCTGTTGGGAAAAGATGGAACAGTTAAAGAAACCGGAGTTTTTCAAAACATGGATGACGAGAATTCTAATCAACAAATGCAATGATATCCTAAGGCAAAAAAAGAGAGTTTCTCCGGTGGAAGAAGTGGAAGAGAGAGCGGAAAACGCCAGTGAATATGAAAACATAGAGTGGATGGAGCTGATGGAAAATCTGGATGAAAAGTACAGATTGGTTATGATTCTGCATTATGTAAACTCCTTAACGGCGACAGAAATCGCATCCGTATTGCATATGCCCGTCAGTACGGTGCGGACAAGGCTTTCGAGAGGAAGAAAGCAGATAGCAGGCATGTATGATGCAGGAAGCTCCCAAACGGTAAAATTAGCAGATTGAGGAAAGGCAAGGTTGTAAATATGAGAGAAAAAGAAATAATTGACAGAATGCAGCAGAATATTAAAATTCCGGATATCGTACAGCAAAAAGCCGGAGAAGCATTTCAGAAGATTCAGAGCGGGGGTGGTAAAAGCGGCGAGGGTAAAAAAGTTGTCAGCATACGCTCCTGTAAAAGAAAATGGAAAACCGGATGGGTGGCTGCCTCTGCTGTCGCTTTCATACTTGGGACAATGACCGCAGGCGCGGCATATATCCACTGGAGTAAAGGGCTGGAGGCAAAATTTCAGGCGACGGAGGAGCAGAAGCAGTTATTGGAGGAGAATCAATTTACGGAACTTATCACTCAAAATAATAGTGTCACTTCGAAAGGCGTTACGATTACGGCCAAGCAGAGTATTGCAGACAGCCGTTTTGCATGGCTTTCTTTCAAGATAGAGGGATATGAACCGGAAGAAGGAGAAGATCCGCTCTTTAACTTTACCACTATTTCCGTGGAAGGGGAGGGAAAGCCGATGATTTCTTATTCCGGCAGCTTTTATAACGGACTGGATTATGATGAGGAGAGGGGATTTTTATATGATGATGGGACTCCGGCGGCAAAGGATGCGGACGGAAACATCATAAAAAGATATGTGGATGATGACGGCAGTATGGAGTATATGATAGTGATTGACTATTCTAGTCATAACTTAATCGGAAAAACGCTTCATATCACATTTCAGGATTTAGGTGTGACAGATATAAATCACATCTACACAGTGGATTTAGAAGCGAAATGGGAGCTTACGATTGACCTGAAAGGTTCAGAGGAGGTTAGAAGCATGGAGTTGTCTGCTCCGCTTGGGGAGACCGGTGTGATTGTAACCTATGCGGAAATTTCCCCGATTTCACTTTATGTAAACTACAATTTCCCGATACGGAAAGAGGATATACCCGGAATTGTAGGAGTCCGTTTAAGGGACGGCACGCTTTTGACTGATATTACCGGCGCCGGGTCGATAGGATTTATGGGCGGAAATGGGGGCGCTTATACCGCATCCTTTGCGATGAACCATATTTTGGAAACGGAAGAGGTGGATGCACTGTTATTCCTTAAATCCGACCCGGGAGGAAGGAATAAACTTACGGAGGAGAATATGTATATCGTACCCATAGAATAACGGAAAGAGGGTAGTCCACGGACACCCTCTTTTCTAATATTATGCATAATATTGCGCCTGAGCTTCCCACAGCTGTTTATATAATCCATCCTGTTTTTCCAGTTCTTCATGCGTGCCGCGCTGTACGGCGCGCCCTTTGTCGAAGACCAGAATGTCCTGACAGAAGCGGCAGGAAGCAAGGCGGTGGGAGATATAGATTGCGGTTTTATTTCCGACCATCTTATCAAAGCCTTCATATACTTCGCATTCCGATTCCGGGTCAAGTGCGGCGGTAGGCTCATCCATGATGACAAACGGTGCGTCTTTATAAATGGCGCGGGCAATTGCGATTTTCTGTTTTTCACCGCCGGAGAATGTGACACCGCTTTCCTCAAATTCTTTTCCGACACTCGTGTCAAGTCCGTTGGGCAGTGTACGGAAGCGTTCGCCAAGACCTGCTCTGTTTAGTGCGTCAATCGCACGCTCTTTATCTACGTCAAACCCGGATGCAATATTTTCACCAAGCGGGAAGGAAAATACCTGAAAATCCTGAAAAACGATAGCGAATAAGTTGCAGTACTCTTCATAATCGTATTTGCGGATATCAATGCCGTTTACTTTGATACAGCCTTCCGTTGCATCATACAGACGGCAGAGCAGCTTGATAAATGTCGTTTTACCGGAGCCGTTTTTCCCTACAATGGCAAGTTTTTCACCGATTTCAAAAGAGAGGTTTAAGTCTTTTAAGACATAAGTATCGCTTCCCGGATAGCGGAACGATACATGCTCAAATTCCACCTGAAAGCGTCCGTCACGCCGTTTTTCTACGGGAATAGCGCCTTGATGTCTGCGCTGCGGCAGTTTCATATACTCAACATAATCGTCTGCGAAAGCGGTATAGCGTTTTAACTCATTCATCCGGTAGGCAAGATCTCCAATGGCAGTCGTGAATTTTAAGATACTGGAAGCATATGTCACAACACCGCCGATTGTGATGATCTGCAGGTAAGCGAGTGTACCCGCAAAAATGTATACAAGGAATCCCGCAAATGACGATACGGTTTGCTGTGTAAAATTATCCAATGCGTCAAAATGTACCATTTCATCCACAGTCTGTTTCGTGTAGCGTGCGATTTCTTCAAATTCTTTTTCAAACAGAGACTGCTGTTTGCAGATTCTTAAATCTTTTTGTGTCTCATGCCCTGATAAAAGACCGAGATAATAGGTGCTTCTTGTTTCATGACCGGACATCTTCTTTCTTGCTTCTGAGACTTTCTTTTCAAAATATCCGCCCGCTTTAAAATCCAGCCAGATAAGAAACAGAATCACGGCAAGAAACAGAACGGACATCAGCCAGGAACCTAAGAACCCCTCCGATACTGTATGAGAACTGTGGAGAAACATGGGAATGACTACAAAAACGGATACCAGAGCAGTTACAGTCGATCTAATTAATCTGTTTGCAGTGCTTAATGTGATTGCCATCAGACTCCAGCCGCCGAACTTCTCGATTCGCTGGCGCATTCCGTTTACTTTCATATCCTCCAGATACTCATACTCCATCGCCATACTTTTTCTATTCAGGGGTAATCCTTGTATCTCCTGCATATACTCTAGCTTTCGGTTAAAAAACATAATGAGTAAGCTTTCTGCGGCTGAACACAGGAAAGTGCCGCTGACGCCGATAGCCGCATAGGTGAGAAGCGTTGAAAAGGAAACGCCTGCATAAGCCGCATCCACTAAAATACCGGTCAGGACAACGGCAATAAAGGGACGCGCCCCCTGAAAAACGGATAAAAGCACAAGTGATACCAATACATCTGTATTCCCTTCTTTGAGAGAGCCTAAAAAGGCAAACATATTTTTCCATTCTTTTTTACTCATCGAATACACCTCTTTCCGCACCGGCTTTCGTCTGATAAGTATCGCCCATCAGTTCGCTTCTGCGCTTTCTTTCATCTTCGTCTTTATAATACTGGCTTTGTACTTCAAATAACTCAGCATAACGGCTCTTTTTTGCAAGCAGGCTTTCATGCGTACCTTCTTCTATGATTTCACCATGCTCTAAAAGCAGGATTCTGTCACAGAATCTGGTGCTGGAGAGTCTGTGGGAAATATAAATGCTTGTTTTATGTTCCATTGATTTTCCATAATTTAAATAAAGCTCATTTTCCGCGATAGGGTCGAGTGCTGCAGTAGGTTCATCCAGGATGACTAACGGCGTATTTTGATACAGCGCCCGTGCAAAGAGCATTTTCTGCTTTTCTCCGCCTGAAAAATCCGTGGAACCTTCGTTTACCTCCCGTACTAAGAGGGTATTTCCTTTTTCCGGCAGTGCATCATAGACGCTTTGGAAACCTGAGAGTTTTAATGCATGGGAGAGACGCGCCCTGTCTATGTCCTCTACATTCTGTCCGGTCAGATTTTCGTCCAGTGTCCGTGCAAGGAAAGTAGAGTCCTGAAAAAGCACGGATATCAGACTGTAATATTCGTCTCTGGTATATGCCGAAGCAGGAATATCATTAATCAGGATTTCGCCCTCCGTAGGATGATAAAAGCCACAAATCAGCTTAACCAATGTTGTTTTTCCGGCGCCGTTTAGACCGATTAGTGCGATTTTTTCTCCGGGGGAAATGACGGTATTGATATTTTTTAAAGTAGGCTCCTTTTTGCCCGGATAAGTAAAGGAAACATTTCTAAGTTCTACTTTGACGGCGTCTTTTTGAAATGCTGCCAGTTTGTCCGCGCCGATGCCGTCTTCACGTTTCCATGTATCTTTTGTTTCCAGAAATTCCCGCATATAACTGATGGATGCGCTCGTATTGCTAAAGCCCATGACTGCTCTTAACATAGCCTCAAAATAGAGAGAAAAGCCGCTTACGATGCCGACATAAAATACAAACTGTGCGGTTGTCAGCGTTCCTTTGGTTAACATAACGACCAATAATCCAAATGCCGCGCC
The DNA here is from genome assembly GCA_964554405.1 of uncultured Bacteroides sp. GTDB lineage: Bacteria > Bacillota > Clostridia > Lachnospirales > Lachnospiraceae > UBA3282. The sequence goes on from CAZKOR010000012.1 coordinate 29,126, forward strand.
GTCCATCAAAAGCTGTAAAAAGGCATGTGAGACATTACGGAACAGATACCAGTTGTGTATAGTGCCGTAAATACTTCCCATTTCTTTTAAGGAAGCATCATATTTTTTTAAAAACCAGTCCGTCAGATGATAAAGACGGATGTCTTTGCCCGCTGCGCTGTTTGTGGCATTTGCGCTGATATATCCTTCTTTTCTGGCGGAAAGCTGAAGTTTTTCATAGTAAAACGCATGCTTTTTACGGGCAAACGAAAGCAGATACAGACTTATGCTGAGAGAGGCGGAAAGTGTCAGCAGCAAAATCACGCTCCTTTGAGCCAGTATAAATCCGTAAATCAGGACGCCCGCTAAAGATGAGATGAACGACGAAAGCGACATCATTGCACTGGAAACTCCCTGTCCAAACTTTGCGACACGCCATGCGTTTCCGTAAATCTTCTGATAGGTTTCGTCTTCCAGATAGTCATAATCCACATCCATAACTTTACGGACGTATTTTTTGGCATAGTGAGTCTGGATAAAATGTCCCTTAAAATTACAATATTCCGATATCGTATTGGCAGAGGCATTACAAACCCACAGGGCAAAAGAAATCAGGGCTATTTCCAGAATGAGTTTGGAAAGCGAGAATTGACTGGTTAAGTCAAATACTAATCTGGATGGCAGCCATGCGCCAAGAAGGGAAGCGGCAACAGTCGGGATAAAGACCACAATCTGTCCCCAGAAAAGTTTCTTATCCCAGTCCTTTGCTGCTTTCATGTTGTAAATATAGTTGCTGATGAGTCCGTATTTACGCCGCGCTCGCTCGTTAAATACTCTTTCCATGTATATCATACAGTATCCTCCAGTCTTGCTTAGCTTGTAAATTTGGGCAGCGTTGCCTTAGCCGCCCATTCGTTCTGATTTAGTTTAGCATATCGCAAAAAGAAAAAAGAATTCGTGCATGAATGGTATTGTGTCATGCACGAATCGTATTAGATGTGGCAGCCATTGCTGACACTTCTATTATGATGGTATAAGCGGCAGCATAATTTCCGTAGAAAAAATGCCGATGTCGGTCTTTCGGTTTACATAACCTCCGTGCTTCTCAACGATACTGTCGATTCTCAACAGACCGAAGCCGTGTTGCGAGCCGCCTTTAGAGGAAAGAAAGCGTTCGTCGGATTTCATTGGCTGTTCCGGCATCGAATTGGTAACGGAGATATAAAGCTGTTTTTTGATAATGTCAATATAAATGCGGATAAAGCGTTCTTTATCGGGAAGTTTCATACACGCTTCCATCGCATTATCTAAAAGATTACCGATGATGACGGATAAATCAATGCCGGAAATGGAAATGTCTTCCGGTACGGCGGCAGTCGCGTCAACCCGGATATTCTGTTCCTGTATCAGTGTCAGCTTGCTGTTTAAAATGGCGTCTACCATGACATTTCCGGTTTTTAACAGCGTATCCACACATGTCAGGTCGTCATCGAGCCGGTTTAAATACTGCATCGTTTCATCATATTGTTCCAGACTCATATAAGCTTTTAATGTTTGTATATGGTTGTGGTAGTCATGCCGCCATCCCCGCATTTTGCGGTACATCGTGTTTACTTCATCATAGTGCCTGTTGACGAGGTCATTTTGAAATCGCGAAAGTCTGCGATTCACATACCATGGCATGAAAAAAATCCACAACAGCAGATTGAGTAAGAGGATTACGATGATGCCTATTACAATTTGCCAGTACATGCTATTCTCCTTTATTGTTTTCGATAAAATTCAATAAACGCCTGATTGACACGTTTTTCTGCGCTGCGGCTGACAGGAAGCCTGCGTTTGTCGTCTAAAATCAGTTCCGGTTTGACAATCGCAGCAACATGCTGGATATTTACCAGATAAGAGCGATGGCAGCGTATGAAAGCAGGCTGTTTTTCCAGATATTTTACCATTTCACCGATAGAAGCATGCAGGGCGTGTTCTTCTTCTGCCGTATAGAGAATACACTGGTGCGCATTTGCTTCTATATACCAGATTTTCGAGACGGCAAGAGAAATGACGCCATTGTCAGTCTGGAAAAATAATTTTTCCTCCGGTTTTTCTTTCTGCTTTAGTTTATCCATAATGGCAAAAAACTTTTCTTTTTGAATAGGTTTCAGCAGATAGTGCAGTGCGGCAACTTCGTATCCCTGTGCCATATACCTGTCATATCCGGTAACAAATAAAATGGGGATATCTTCATCCTGCCTGCGGATAGTGCCTGCAAGTTCCATGCCGTTTACCTTACCCATCTCGATGTCCAGAATCAGCAGGTCATAGTTTTTATCGTCTTCCCATGCAAAAAGAAAAGCCTCCGCACTTGGGAAAAGAGCGGCTGCCAACGGAATATGGTTTTGCCCTGCCCATTCTTTCAGATATTTTTCGAGCAGCTTCTGCTGTACTTCTTCATCATCACATATCGCAATCCGCACGTTCAAAACCTTCTTTCATACTGAAATTAACAAGGTGTAAAGTCTTTATAGATTTTACACCTTGTTTTGTGTGATTTATTTTACTTGTTAGTCTTCAAGTGTTTGTTGTAAATTGTCAGCCACTTTTTGCAACTTATCTTTTTCTTTACCGTCCGGCATATTTTCGAGCACTTCTTTGATATCATCTAAAACGAATCTAATAAACCCTTTGAATTGACTATCTGTCATGCCCATGCAATCACCTGCTTTCTTTATTGTGGCTTGTGTTATTATAATATGAGTATATCACAACTGAGATGCAAAGTCTATCCAATTATCAACAGCGCAATTTCCTTTTGATAGTAGATTAGACTTTACACCTATTTGCAGAAATGTACAAGTTATTGACAGACATTGCAAATGCGGACGACAGGATTACGATGTCGTGTATGTTGTGCCGGAGACGAAGCCTTTTATTGAGAGCGGTGACTGGATTAGTCAATTCGGAAACATTCTGTATATGCAGTATCCCGATGAAAGCCCGGATTATCCCAGCGATAAGGAAAACAGTTACGGATGGCTGATGCAGTTTGACGATGGTGTCAGGATTGCAGGAAGAATGCTTTAGCATTTATTTGTGTAAGCGAATTTGCGAAAAAATATAATATGAAAATAAAAGCGGTCTTTCAGTTTTTATATCAGTATAAAGCGATTCAGTTTATTAAGGAAAATTACGAAATCGAGCATACCCTGTCATTTGAAGATGTAGTTGAAGAATATTCAATGTGGTTTTAAAAACAAAATCTTTTGAACCGTTTTTCTATATCTTCCCTGATCTTCTGCCTTTTAACTGCTCAAAATCTGGAAATATCAGCTTTTCCCTATTATCCCTTAAAAACCTGTACAAAAGCATATAATAGTCCTGATAGTGCAGAAAATCCAGTACAGATAAAAATTGCGCTTCTGTAGCTTCTTCTGGATGAAGATAGTAGTGGAAATCCTCGTCGCTTATGAAATTGCACAAATGTACATACTCAATGAATAAGGACTTGTCATAGTCCACCGCTCCAAATGCCGCCCATCTTTCATATAATTCTTTTTCTGTCATGTTCATTTTCTCCATTTTCATCATTTCAACTTCGAGAACTCGACATTGTTAACAACTCGATTATAGCCTTATACTTTACAATATACAAGCAAATTATTTCTGTTTATTTATACAAAAATTGAGGTTTTATGACAAAAAATGATACGATATGACCCTTTCTGGAAAACGCTGAAAGAAAAGCAGATTAGCCAATATATGCTGACTGAATATTATGAGATTTCAAGTTCAACACTCTTCAAAATGAAGCACAACCAGATTTGCAGTCTGCATACAATTGACAGGCTGTGCGGTATTCTGGATTGCTCAATATCTGATATTGTTGAATATTACAAAGAAGATGATGAAAAATGAATGGAATAACATCATCTTTTTTATGCTTGAGTACCACAGCATAAATTATTTTGATGAGAAAGCGGAGCTTTCAATTTGAGTATAACGATACGGAGGATTTTAATGCGCAGTGAAGCAGAAATGTACAAGTTATTGACAGACATTGCAAATACGGACAACAGGATTCTGGCAGTGTATATGAACGGTTCGAGGACAAATGCTAATGTGCCGAAAGATATTTTTCAGGATTATGATGTCGTGTATGTTGTGGTGGAGACGAAGTCTTTTATTGAACAAAATGACTGGGTTAGTCAATTTGGAAATATCCTGTATATGCAGTATCCTGATGAAAGTCCGGATTATCCCAGCGATAAGGAAAGCAGCTACGGATGGCTGATGCAGTTTGACGATGGCGTCAGGATTGATTTACATGTGGAATCTGTCACTTACGCGAAAGAGCATATTCATGATGACAAACTGTGTAAAATATTGCTGGACAAGGAAAATATCCTGCCCAATATACCGGAGTCAACCGATGAGGACTATCATGTGAAAAGACCTTCGGAAGCACAGTTTCAGGCATGCGCTAATGAATTCTGGTGGTGCAGCAATAATATTGCTAAAGGTTTGTGGCGTGGGGAAATGCCGTATGTTCAGGATATGACCAATTTTGTGGTTCGCAAGCAGTTAGAAAAGATGCTTTCATGGAAAGTCGGTATCAAGACAGAGTTTCACGTCAGTGTTGGAAAGTCCGCAAAGTATCTGTATCGGTGGCTTGACGAGAAAGAATATCAGGATTATCTTCGGACTTATTTCGGCGGGGATATCGAGGATGCCTGGAGAGCGGTTTTTGATATGTGTGATTTATTTGATGCGGAAGCGCAGTACGTGGCTGAGCACTTATCGTATACTTATGATAAAAAAGAGGGAGAAGCAGCCACGGCATTTTTGCGGCATGTCAGAGATTTGCCGAAAGATGCGGAGGGAGTTTGGTGAGAACGGATTAAAAAGGAGCATTTCAATTTATGCTTACATTTATTGATGAGAGTGGATATCCACGCCCTACGGATTCAACTAAGAATCCGGTATTGCTTGGAGTCTGTATCCATGAAAATGATATTAAACCAATCACAAATCAAATATATAAATTAAAAGATGCGATTTATGGAAAACAGGACGAAATCAAATCAACAAAACTCATTCGTGAGGCTACTATTTCCAAAAACCGAAGTAAAAACAAAGCATACGTTGAAGGTATGGTAGATATTATTTCTTCTTATGATGCGGCAGTCTTTGCAGTTATTATGGACAAGCCGGATGAGCCAATCGTTGTTCCTGAACATCATCTGCCCAAGCAATAATATTTACTCCTAAAGAAAGTGGAGTTTTACTGTAATCATCATCATTATAGTAAAGCTATGCTGATTTTTGATGAAGTACATGAGGATGCTGATAGAAAAATCGCAGAAGCTATTACTGGATTCCTATTTAAAACCAAGTTTGGGCGTTCTTTTCACCACATTCTTGAAATGCCCCTGTTTGTTAGTTCCGCTGTTACTCCGGCGGTACAATTTGCAGATATATTTGCAGGTATTGTAAGACATTATTATGAAAATGAACTGGACCAGAAAGTTCCGGAAACAGAATTTCAGAAATGGATTGCAGAGCTTTTTACAAAGTTGCATAAGATTACGGAAAACAACCATAGTCCCCAATCCCGCTATATTGAATATGGTTTTCAGAAAATGGGGAAAAATTTTTCTTACCTTGCTTGATGTTTCAGAATAATTTATTATTTGACTTCATACAAATATGGTGTATAATATTATCAGAGTCATATGTTGTTCCGTCCTGGAGCTGCGTAGGACTCGTAATATTAACAGAAGTATCGCACTTGCAGTTTAGCAGGTGCGTTTTTTTTAGAAATTATATACAGAAGATTTGGTGAGTGACCAGAAAATGAAACTATACGACAAAACCCGGATAGACAAAAAATCTCTCTTATTTGACAACAAAACATTATTCTGGCTGATTCTGCCAATAGTGATAGAGCAGTTTTTAAACTCACTCATAGGACTTGTGGATACCATGATGGTTTCGACCGTTGGAAGCGAGGCAATGTCGGCGGTGGCGCTTGTGGACTCGATAAACAACCTCGTTATACAAATCTTTGCGGCAATGGCGTCAGGTGCGGTAATTGTCTGTTCTCGTTATATCGGCAGCGGAGATAAAGAGAAAAGCAATCAATCCGCAGAGCAGGTCGTGCTTACGGTGCTTTTGATTTCACTTTCTATTACGGTATTTTGTGTTTTAGGCAGAGAATGGCTTCTGCGCAGATATATCGGAACAGTGGAAGATTCTGTCATGGAAAACGCATTGATTTATTTTATGATAACGGCTCTTTCTTATCCGTTTTTAGCGCTGTTCAGCGCCGGAGCGGCGTTTTACAGGGCATCGGGCAATTCTAAGTTCCCAACGAAAGTATCTATTATTTCAAATCTGATAAATGTTACAGGAAACGCATTGTTTCTCAATGCCTTTAGGTGGGGAGCAGCGGGAGTGGCACTTGCGACACTTTTGTCAAGAATGTTTGGCACAATCGTGATTTTTTACTGTTTAAGAAAACCAAGACAGACTATCGTGGTGAAGGATTATTTGAAAATCCGTCCTGATATACCGCTTATATTGGCAATCATGGCAATAGGCGTTCCTGCGGGAATCGAAAACGGTATGTTTCAATTCGGAAAAATTGCGGTTCAATCTACGGTTTCAACATTGGGAACAGTGGCGATATCGGCACAGGCAATGACAGATATTTTAGAACTGGTAAACGGTATTTTCAGTAACAGCGTGGGTATCGGACTTATGACGGTGGCAGGTCAGGCTATCGGCGCACACCGGACAGAGGAAGCAAAGTATTATATCGTAAAATTGATGGGAGTTGCATGGATAGGCGTACTGGTATCATGCCTTTTCGTGCTTGCAATTACGAAGCCGGTGACATGGATTAGCAGCATGGAGCCCGAAGCGGCAAAAATGTGTTTTGAGATGGTTACGGCAATGACGATTGTAAAACCGTTAGTATGGGTGGGTGCATTTGGGCTACCATACGGTTTTCGGGCGGCAGGTGACGTTAAGTTTTCGATGATAGTTTCCGTCAGCAGCATGTGGGGGTGCCGCGTGGCGTTTTGTATCTTTCTTGTAAGAGTATTGCACTTCGGACTGATGGCAGTGTGGATTGGAATATTCGTAGACTGGATTGTCAGAGCAGCCATTTTTTCAGCACGCTTTTTGAGTGGAAAGTGGCTTCATGGGGAATAAGTTAAAATCTATTGGTGAGTAAATAATAAAAATACAGGTATCTTCTTGACATCACAGCAAATGTGTAATACAAGGAGGCGTAAATGATGACTATATCAGTAAGACTAAGTGACGAGGATAGCAATCTGATTAGACAGTATGCGGATTTAAAGAAAATGAATGTCTCTGAATTGATTCGGCAGACCATACTTGAAAAAATTGAGGATGAATATGATCTGTCAGCCTATAAAAAGGCAATGGAAGATTACAATAAAAATCCGGTGTCATATTCCCATGAAGAAGTGAAAAAAATGTTGGGGTTTGATTGAGTATGTATAAAGTGGAATATGCGCCTCCGGCTATTAAGCAACTTAAAAAATGGATAAGCATATCAGTGCTCTTATTATTGGATGGATTGAAAAAAATCTTGTGGGTTGTGAAAATCCAAGACAATATGGAAAAGGACTGGTGGCAAACAGAAGTGGAGAATGGCGGTATCGAATAGGAGATTATAGAATATTGGCTGATAACCGGAAAAGCCGGCAGAAAAGTCATTGCATTTTATTCCCGCATATGCTACACTTACTAAAAATACGCTTCGGCAGATGACGAAAGGAGAACGATTATATTATGACTATTTTTTATGAGGTAATTGAGATGTAAAACTGCATATGTTTTTAAGTAACCTTTCGTGAATACTATAACTATTGGTTGTAGCACACTCAAGGGGTGTGTTATTTTTTTGCCCGTAAACAGCCGCAGGAAGTACCCGTTAATAACGAAAAAAGGTTACTGCCTGCGGCATTTTTGCGCCCATTTTCAGGCGCTGATTGTAAAAAGGAGATGTTTAAAAATGGATTTGAAAAACTATGGCTTTATGCCAAACATGATGCCGGAGAATGCGCAAGGTATCCCGGCAAGAATAACCGCTGTTCATAAGGAGCGATATGCGTTGATTTGCGAGTATGGAGAAACACATGGAAGGCTGAAAACAAAAGAATACTACGGAGGTTATGAAGAATTCCCGACAACCGGTGATTTTGTCCTGATAAACTACATTCCAAACGGGGACAGTCAGATTATCAGGACACTGCCCCGAAAGACATTCTTTTCCCGCAGGGACCCTACCCCGGGACGGGGCGAGCAGGCGGTTGCTTCAAATTTTGATTATGTGTTTATCATACAGTCATTGAATCATGATTTCAACGCAAAGCGTCTGGAGCGGTATCTGACTTTGGCGTGGCAGTCAGGAGCCAATCCGGTTGTAGTATTAACCAAAGCAGACCTCGTGGATGAGAGCGCCCCGTATATTCGAATCGCAGAAAGTTATGCCGTGGGTGTGCCGATACATGCCGTAAGTTCAAAAACCGGAGCAGGTCTTAATGCGCTGTCCGCCTATATGTCACCTGGGAAAACCGTCGTATTTCTCGGTTCATCCGGAGTAGGTAAATCGAGCCTTGTAAATGCGCTTGCAGACGAAGATATCATGACAGTAAACGGAATCCGTGAAGATGACAGTAAAGGGCGGCACACCACAACACACCGGCAGTTGATTATGCTGAAAAACGGTGCAATGATTATTGATACCCCCGGTATGCGTGAACTGGGTATGTGGGATGTCTCTGCCGGATTGGGAGAAGCATTTTCCGATGTCGAGCAATATTTGGGAAAATGCAAGTTCAGCGATTGTAAACATCAGACGGAACCGGGTTGTGCAATCAAGGAGGCTATTGCAAACGGCGAATTATCCCGTGAGCGTTGGAAGAGCTATATCAGCCTTAAATCTGAAGCAAAATATTCGGATGACAAGGGCGCTTTCCTGCGGCAAAAGCAACAGCGGAATAAAAATATTGCAAAGTATAACAGACAAAAGAAATCGGGAAATAAGATGCTTGACAAATCTTTCTGAATGCTGTACCATGATACACATGTTAAGTTTAATTGTAATGGAGAAAAATGCAAAGTAAATATTGC
>CAZKOR010000013.1:0-15557 GCA_964554405.1 uncultured Bacteroides sp.
GGCCAAAGCTTTCTAACAGTTCGGAAGATATATTTTTTTGCTTCTTTTTTATCCCCCTTGCCTTTAGAAAGAACCATTTGTACAGTTGCTTTACCATATCTGGTATCTGTACCATCAGGTAATGGTTCTTCATCGTTGTGGCATTCCAGCTGCAGGCACGGATAATCTCTCCCTGCCAGTTCTTAAAGGCTTTTGTTTCACAATCCTGCTTCCGTTTTTCCTCACTCATGTGTTTCTGTCTTTCTGCATCTTCCCCGTCATTTTCTATAAATTCACTGACAAAAGAGCTTAACTTCTTATCAATCCCACTTAATTACTGTTTTTTTCAATTTTAATAATATCGTTTGGTTCACAATCCAACAATATACATAGTGTTTCCAATGTACTTACCGTTACACTTTTATTTTTCCTTAGTGAATCAAGCGTTCCCGTTGAAAAGTGATATTCTTTTATAAGTTGATATTGCGTTATTCCTTTTTTCTTCATAGTTTCCCAGAGTGGATTATAGTTAAACATTTTCTACACCTCTACTATTCAGTATAGCTATGTAGGTTTTAGCTGAATATTACCGGATTTACGGCTATAATATACCTTATGGAAAACTACCAAATAATATAGAATTAATGGATTTTGTGATAATGAAAAAATTTGAATTGATACACATTATTGATAATAAAGAACAGGAAGATAAACTCACTGATTTAGCAGAACGTTGTAAAACGCTGAATGGGTGGACTGAATCCGATTTACTTCAATTCGCTGTCAATGCAATGCCAATGAATAAAATATGGCTCGCTTTTCTTGAAGATATAATAATTGACTTGGAACAATCTCAACAACTCTAATTGGTGTATAGGTCTACAAATGAATTGGCAGATATGCAAAAACGGGAAACACTGTATTTATCAGTATTTCCCGTTTAAAAAATTTAATGCCCAGAACCGGAATCGAACCAGTGACACGAGGATTTTCAGTCCTCTGCTCTACCAACTGAGCTATCTGGGCAGCTTTGGCTAATCTCTGCCTGCGGAATTTATTTTACCCTGTGAGGATGAAAATGTCAACGCTTAATTGCAACAAAACAAATATTATGCTATACTACCGCTGTAAATTTATTACTACATATATTCTGCATAAATTCGCAGGCTGAGAAGGGAGTATGTGTATTAAAACAATGAATATTCTAATTATTGACGCTCAGGGCGGAGGTATAGGCAAACAAGTTATCCTCGCCGTAAAACAAAATATGCCGGATACCGTTATTACAGCAGTCGGAACAAATACTACCGCTACTTCCATGATGTTAAAAGCAGGTGCGGATTATGGCGCTACCGGTGAAAATGCTGTCATTGTCGGTACAAGAAAAGCCGATGTCATCATCGGCCCTATCGGTATCATTGTTGCTGATTCTATGTTTGGTGAAATTACCCCTGCTATGGCAACGGCGGTCGGACAAAGCGATGCGAAACGCATTTTAATTCCCGTCAGCCATTGTGACAATATCGTTGTCGGTGTACGCAATCTTGGTATTAAAGAGATGATTGAGGAAGTTCTTACGGAACTGCGTAAGCTGGCGGAATAAGAAGAGATTGCAAGATAATTTAGTCTTCTTCATAACCGCCTGTTATTTCTATAGGATTTCCATCCGGGTCCATAAAGGTAAAATACCAATAAGGTGAAAATACATGAATGAAGCGAATTGGCGTTAATTGTATTGCAATTCCTAATTTTTTTATCCGCTCATATTCTGCTTTTAAATCCTCAACACCCAAATTAATGAATACCTTGCGAGTGTTTACAGCATTCGCAATTTCGCTTTGATTATCATATATCCCCCAGTATTCTCCCTTTGTTATTACCTGACTCTTATTTTCGTCATCATAATAGCCATTCATCAAACAAAGGGTAAATCCATCACTATGAAACACAGCAAATCGTTTCCCATTTACTGCGCTTACTTTCATGTCTAATACTTTTTCATAAAATGAAACAGACTTATTAAAATCTTTAACGACTAAATAGATTGAAGCGTATTTCATTCTTATCCCTCCGCACCTATATTTTACAGGAAAAACTATCGTTGTCGGTGTACGCAATCTTGGTATTAAAGAGATGATTGAGGAAGTTCTTACGGAACTGCGTAAGCTGGCGGAATAAAATAAGGGGGGATCAGTCTTCCATTCTATCCCAGTATTTTTCTCCATCCTCGGATACACTGCTAATCCCGAACAATATCTGCAATAAATCCTGCTTATCATTCAAAATACGGATAATTCTCACTATATCACCATCTATCCTGTAAAAAATATAATTAGACTTTACAACCAGATAATGGTAATCCGTTGGGTATTCAATTAAATCTTCTAAACAATGTCCTTCTTCGGGAAATGTCTCCAACTGTCTGGCAGTTAATGCAATTTCCTTGACGCAGGCTTTTGCCTTTTCGTCACCAAATTGCTTGGCAATATAAGCTTTCACTTCCTGCAAATCATCCAATGCTTTTGGTGCATATATCAGTCTCGGCATATTATAATCCCAATGCAGCCTCTACCTCATCTGCTGTTAACCAGCCTTTTTCTCTGGCCGACTGCTCCCCTTCTTCTAGCTTTGTCAAAAGTTTGATAGTCGCTTTAAGTCTGTCTAGTTCATCCACCTCAACAATAGCATAGGCTCCCCTGCCGTTTCTGGTAAGGTACACTGGCTGATTTTTACCTACTTCTTTTAGAACTTCTGTATAATTCCTTAAGTCTGATATTGGCTTAATATTTGGCATATTATCAACTCCTTCTATAATTTTTTATTATAAACATAATTCTTGAAAATAACAATGTAAATATGCATGTTAATTTGCCCAACATCCATATCTTCGCTTACTTTATCGCTATAATGGTAAACTCTCCCGGTATCTCGCTATTTGTCCACGCAGGATGCTCATCAAATTTCTTTAAAGTAAAACCGTTGTTTATGACGGAATTGATAATTTCACTGATAGTGTATTTTCTGTAGCTGCACTTGGGCATCTTATCTCTGACATCTTTCTCAAAAAATCGGGCATGTGCCATTTCACCCTCAAAAATATCTGTTGAAAAATAACTCATAGCCGGTTGTTCAAAATTCAATATATCCGATATCTTTGTAAATGGGTGGAAATCACTGCATATCATTTTGCCGTTATCTTTCAGCAAAGAATACATAATATGCATAAATTCATCAATATCATGAAAATAATGCAATATACCTCCTTCCATGAAAACTACATCAAAAACATCCCCATACTTTTTCATATTGATTTCCAATACATCACATACCTCAAAATGAATAGTAACATTTGCAGCTTCTGCCACTTCAAGCGCATACCTCTTATTATCTTCTGAAATATCAAAGACCGTGACCTCCGCGCCTAAAATAGCCAAAGGAACCGCTTTTTTACCGCAGGAGCCGCAGATATTTGCTACTCTAATCCCCTCATATGAATCAAAATAATCGGAATATCTTTTTAACATGCTTAATGGATTTTCCATATCCTTTTTTGCCCTTTCAGACGGTGTTCCTGTCTGTTTCACCCAAAATTCGTAAGCATTATATTCCCAGGCTTTTTTATTTTGAATACTATAATCTACCATGTCTCATTATTCTCCAATTATCTCCAATCCATCCGGGAAATCCCGTACCGCAAGCGCACAGGTATTTGTAAGCCGTATGTTATCTTTTAAAGGATATTCCACTTTACCGCACTTTTCTCCTTCAGCACAATGAACATCCAGTTTCGAATTTATCAAACCTAAATTACCGGATAAATTATTAGAAAAAATCAGGCTTCCCGCACTGACACCTATTACCGCTCCGTCAGCCTGAATATACGCCGTTAAGGTTTTATCGAATCCGGTTGCATTAATCCTTTCCAGCAGATAAGTTGTATTTCCGCCACATAAATATACTACATCAAACTGCTGCAGTTCATCAAGCTCCATTCCAATATGCAAATCATACACCTTAATATTTTTATTTTGGACACCGCATTTTAATAAATCATTCATGCACTTTGGCAATACTGCAATAGCATCTGCATCTATTGCCGCCGTAGGAATAAATAATGCCTTTACCGACAGCATATCTTTTCCTATCATATCCACAAAGTACTCTTTAATCTCTTCTGTTTCTAAGCCCGCTGACGTTAATAATACTCTCATACCCTCTCCTATTCCGGCCAATTCATCTGTTCGTCCAGAATGCCTATTTTCCGGCATTCTGAACATACAGAATCCTTTTCTGCCTGATTTCCGATTTGATATTTTAATATCTTATCTTTAAATACAATATATTTCTCATTGCCCGATTTAAAATCAACAAACCAATTTCCGCCATTGTCAGGATTTGACACCATAACCTTTGAAATCTGTTCCGGAAAATCCTTTCGGTCACATGTGAAAAATAATGCAGTCCAATATTTAGGTTTTCCGCCGGCATCCCACAATTCGACTTTATGGACATGTATGAGGTCAATGACGGCATCATCCGTTATACTTTCCTTAATCAATATTCCCTCATATATTTCCTGTTTTTTCTCCTGAATGGCATTATTGCTGCAGCTATGCACTCTCGTCACTTCATTTAATATCAGGCTGTCTTTTAACAGAACATCGATAGACACATGAAAAGTTTCTCCCAGTATCAGCAATTTTTCCGTCTCCGGCAATGCGATATCCGCTTCCCATTTCGATATGGACTGTCTGCTTACATTGCATATTGCCGCAAGTTCCTCCTGCGTCATTCCATTCACTTTTCTCAATTCTATAATTTTCTCTGACAGCTTCATGATAATCACCTCCCCGACTAATGATAATATTGTACAAAACACCAATAATAATTACCACCAATTTCAAAGTTCTTTTCCGCAACCTTTGGTTGCACTCATCTACGCATGTGCCCCTTATGTCTATTGCAAATAAATAAAGAAATGGATAATTGAATAAATACTGAAAATAAAGTACAATGTAATAAATATAAGGCAAAACTTGGAGGTGGGAAACCACGGATGATAATTTATTTGGATAATTGTTGTTATAATAGACCATTTGATGACCAAACACAGGAAAGAATTCATTTGGAAAGTGAGGCTATTTTAGCAATTTTAAAGATGGGGCAGATGAAAAGGGTTATCATTGTCGGAAGCGAAATTTTGGAGCTCGAGATAAACCGTATGCTGGATGAAAATAAAAAACGAAAAGTGCTGGATTTGTATAAAGTGGCTGATTTGCGTATACCTTATACCGATAAAATAAAGAAACGTTCCGAAGAGATTATATCAGTTTCAAAGATACGCACATTTGATAGCCTTCATATTGCGGTAGCAGAGGAAGCTAATGCAGATGTACTTTTAACAACTGATGATAAATTTGAAAAAATGTCAGAAAAATTAGATTTAAAGATACGGGTACTCAACCCACTTAAGTTTGCATGGGAGGTGATTTAAATGTCAAATGTTAATTTGAGTAATCCGATTGAAATAAGAAATGTGGGAATAAAAGCATTGCAAGAGGCATTAGGTCCTGTAGGAATGGTGAAATTTATGCAGCAATATGATATGGGATATGGAGATTATACAAGGGAAAAGCAGGATCAGCCGGATATAAGTTTGGATGAAATTGATATGTTATTGAAAAAATAATTAATGGTTTTGGGCAGGCATAAAATGTCTGCCCAAAAATTTTGTACAATGAGCACCCTACAGGTGCACTTCCCAATCAAAGCGCACTCTAAGATTTGTAGATTTAAGCTATTACATAAGAGATAATATTATCATCAAAACAAGCAGGAGGATGCTCAGATGAATTTCGACAAAAACTTACAGATTTTAAGAAAAATGACAAACATGACGCAAGAAGTATTAGCAGAGAAAATGAATGTCAGCCGCCAAACTGTTTCAAAGTGGGAACTTGGCTCGATATTACCGGAAGTAGAAAAATTGATTGAACTCAGTGAGATGTTTAATTGCTCTGTAGATGAACTGTTAAAAGGAAATATGGACTTTAGCAATGACGCATACTCTGACATTAAAATTATTACCGTTGCGCCTTTTCGCTATATCAGTTATGAAGTAATAAGCCGGGAGCCCGAAGATGATGCAATTACTCATGTAGAAAACTGGGCGAAACAATTAAAGATAGAAAATCCGTATATTATTGGATGGGATTTCCCGAAAGTATCTCAGGAGCAGCAAAATGTTTTTCACATGCGCGGTTACGGGGCAGCTCTGGTACTTGCAGACGGACAGGATATTCATGACATTGATGCAGAAATAGTAAGCCAGAACAGACAGGATTATATTACGATTACTTTGCAGGAAAAAGCAGGGGAGGAATTTGAAATTATTCCCAATGCTTATAAAGCATTGCTCACCTACATGTCTATAAACGGTATCAAAGAAAAACATGACCCGGCAATTCTTTCCTGCTACGAACACGAGTATTTCGATGATAATGGCGACAAATTTATGGATATTTATATTGCAATCGAGTAAAAATAAGCCGGGAATCTAAGGATTCCCGGTCTGTATTTATTCCTCATACGCTTCCACATCCGCAAGCAGTTTCTCCCATGCGTCCTCATGCTCCACATAATACAGCGGACAGCGTTTCCCGCCGCAGTCGTAATGTCGCAGAATGTCGCTGCTGTTCAAATCATATTCCTGCAAAAGCCACGCCAGCATCTGTACCAGAGAATCGTATGTTTCCTGTGTAAATTTACCCTCTTCTTTATCCAGATAGCAGCATTCTATCGAAAGAGAATCCTCATTCCTTGTCATAACGGCATACGCCTGCTCATCCGAAGGAATGCACTGTATAATTTCTCCCTCGTATCCGATTATATAATGTGCGCTTGCAGAGCGTTCCTTTGTTATTGGCAGATTCGCAAAATAACTTCGGTTTTGCACCGCGCTTGTTCCGGGATTTGCGGTATAATGCACGAAAATACTGTTTACCTCTGTCAGCTTCGTTCCCGGTCTGGAATAATCATTCACTTCCAAAAGATCGGTTGTAATCTCCGGCGCTTTTATCTTTGATTCTCCTATTCTGTTAGATACCGGATTGCTCACAAAAGAGACATCCTTAATATTATCATTTGCTTTCCATTGCTGTACGCTTTCATATACCATTCCAAGCATCATAGCTACCAATACGGTACAACATAATACCATGGCGCATGCTATTGTCCGGTAAAAATATGCCCGCCGCCTTCTTGCCTGCCTGCGTTTCTGTAAGGCCCTGTCCCGTCTGCTGTCCTGTAAGCGCACAGCCCTATTCTGCCTGTTACCCTGTGGACGCACAGCTTTACTCTGCCTGCTGCCTTGCGGATGCGATGCCTGTCTTCTTGGCACTGCATAACCGTCATCATCCTGCCCGATTATCTGTAAGGTCTTGCCACGTCCGCCTGACTGCGCCGGTCTTCTCTTCGACTGTGGCTTCTTAGGAGTCTGCGGTTTTCTTTCCGTAGTGACAATTTCCCATAAGGCAACTTCATCCTTTTTCTTCTGTACATTACTGCGCACGAAACTTCCCACCCTCTACACTGTTCTCTTCTGTCATATATGATATAAGATAATCTTAACAGAGTTATCTTTAAAAATTCTCTAAAATAACATTGATTGAATGATTATCTATATATTAGAGTAATAATCTTTAGAAAAAGTTTCAAAACATTTTAAAATTTTATTAATTTTTCAATTTTCCTCACTTAGATACTCTAACACTCTATTATATAGCTCAATCATCCCTTCCTGCGTTTCGGAACACGGATAAAGCGAACCGAACAATTTTTCCATATCGCTGCGTTCATAAGTTATTCTATGAACATCCCGTTCCACAGAGTCAGAGCCGTCAGACATATCCTCTATTTCTCTGATTTGGATAGTGCATTCTTCTAAGTTTTCAATCGAAGCAAACAGAAGGACAAATTCCAGAAATTGTGTCTCCGGGCTTATCTGAGCATAATTATCCACTTTTACTCGGTAATTAATCGTCATGGCATATGGCTCCGTAGCCGTTTCCAGCTCCACATACTGATAGCTTAATCCTGTTGCAACGGGAAGCCCGCTTGTTATTTTGGAGACTTTTACGGCATCCCCTACATAGGGGGTTCTATTCTGCGCTAAAGTATCAAGTACATACATCATAGCTTCCCTGCCCTGATACAGTATCACCACAGAATCTGCCAGTTCTATCAGTTCGTCATTCATCCATGTCAGTTCCTCCTGAAGATTTGCTTTCGCATCGCTATTATCCGCCGGTATATACACATAACAGGGAGCGTCTATCGGCATATATCTCCCTGTAGTTGTAATTACTTCATTCGGCAGATAATCTCTGCTTTCCTCCTCCGGTGTCGGTGTCCCAACGCTTTCTGCTCCGCTGTCATCCACTGTATAATAATAATGTTCCGTAACACTGTTTTCCCCGTTCTCTGTTACTGTGATTCGCTCGATGGGCAAATCTGTTTCTATTTCCTCGTTGGGCAGGTATGTGTCCTCTTTCCCAACGTCAACGGCATCATAATTTTCCTTACTGTCATAAGGCAGAGGTATGACTTCTGTCTCTACCTCTTCCGGTGCAGGAATCGGGACAACATCTCCTTTGGATTCCTGAATATAAGTAGTCTCGTCGGAATTACTATCCGTTCCCGGTACACCTCCGCCGGCATTACTATCCGTTCCCGGTACACCTCCGCTGCCGTCGTTACTTCCTTCTTCATAGTAAAAGTGTTCTGTTGTTTCCGTTATTACATATGCCGGTCCACTGTTGATATAAGCCTGCAGAGTCGGACTTGAGCCATATTTCCCAAACGGTATCACTTCGCGCTCATCCGCAAGCTGTCTTGCCTCTTCATAATCCATCATGCAAAAACGCCCTATCTCTCTGTCGGAATCTTTATGATAAACGATGATATCCGTTCCGTTTTCCCCACGGCAATATGCCCGCTTTACAAACGAGTCCGGAAAAGTGATTTGAAAACAGCTTGTCGTCACCGTCTGCGCACTTTCCCCTTCTAATAAATATGTTCCCTCAGGATAATTCTTCGCCTGTGTAAAGGTAAACGCCGCTGCAATCCCCACTACTGCCACGCATAAAATCAAAACAACCACCAATCTGTGAGGTTTTTCAGCAATTCTTTTGACTCTTTCTTTCATGTTCTCTGCGCCGCCTGTCATTGTCGTTGCCGCACACATCATATCAGATGCCGTAGTTTTTCTGGTAACCAAAGAGACTAAGGTTTTTCCGTAAGAAATCCTCTCTTCCTCTCCGAGCATTTTAATGACCGCTTCGTCACAGGCAAGTTCACAGTCCTGCTTTGATAAAACCGCCGCAAGCCACACAAGCGGATGAAACCAGTAGACAGTCAATAAAATACAGCGGAGTGCCGACCAAAATACATCCGCATGTTTATAGTGGCAGTATTCATGCGTCAGAATATGCTTTACTTTCTCATCGTCTTCTGTCACATCCTCCGGCAGATAAATACTCTGTCTGCCCGGCAGCCCATACAGGCAGGGTGACGCAAGGTCTTTTGCCGTATAAACGGGCAGTTTAAAATCTTCTATTTCGTATCGGATACGATCTTTTTTCAGTTTATTAAAAAAGCGGATATTCACAGCCATCATCCATATGCCGGCTGCTGCCATGCCAATATACCAGATTCTTTTGAGCCAGTCTATCCACGTCCATGTCCATGTCACATGCCCTGCCACAAATACGGCAGTCGGTCCGTCGGAAGGTATTTCCCCCAGATCCGGCAATTCATCGAATGAAAAACCGTCCTGTACAAACATTACCTGTGTATCTTCCATTTCCATCGGCTGTATAAAATCCTGCAGTGCCGTTTCCACTTTATCTGCCATATTCATAATGCTGAAATCACTCTCCGGAAGAACATGCGGAAAAACTGCGGTTATCCCAGGCAAGATTAATCTGACTGCTACAATCAGCCAGAGCATATACTGCACTCCTGCACTGATTTTTCCCTTACAGATTCGTCTAAGCAATGCAATGCACACAATCAATATGGAAGATGATATTATTGCTTCTCTCATTATCTATTTCCTTTCTTCTTCTCTGCCTTTTCCGCCTGCTCCAGAATCTCATAAAGTTCCTCGATATCCTGTCTTGTCAGCGCCTTATCCTCTACCATCGCATTTACCATCATACCTATGCTTCCCCGGTATACTTTATTCAGAAAGCCTTTCGCCTCCCGAATAGAAACCTCGTTTCTCGAAAGAAGCGGATAAAACTGCTTTGCGCGGCCGTTTGTCTGAAAAGACACAGCCCCCTTTTTCTCCATTCTGTTTAACATAGTAATAATGATATGCTTATCCCATCCGGTCTCTTCCTGTAAAGCTGCCGTTAATTCTGTTATGGTCGCGTTCTTTCTCTCCCACAACACATTCATAATCTTCCATTCTCCGTCTGATAAATTTACATTAAACATAATTTGATTTTCCTCTCTATTAGGTATACTCTCGTATACCCACTATATCACCGAAGGTATACACCTGTCAACCCAAAAAGGATGGAAGTATCTTCCATCCTTTATTTAATCCGGCGCCCCGGCATTCCAGACCGCAACATCCACAATCCAAATATTCTCTTCTGCTATATACATTGGAATCATGACTTCACTACCATCCGCAAACCGATATCGTACTGTCGCCTGAATGGTATAATTGCCCTCCACGACGCTTTCTCCGCTTGTCAGATTAAGGATATATTCGGCAGCCGTCTGCGGCGTTTCGTATACCGTATTATCTGCGGCAGAAGTTCCGTTTTCTATTTGATAACTGATAGCATCTGCGAATCCGTTTTCCTCGTAATCAACAAATAGATATTTCCCTTGAATCCGATATGCTTTATCAAACTCCTCTTTAGAAGAAATGCTGTCCATATATTCTAAACTGCCGTCAATTACACGATATTCTTCCCCGAATTTTTCATAGTATTTTTCTTCTTTCCAGACAGTAACATGCGGGTCGGATGTCCATGCGTAATACCATATATCCACTTTCCCATGTTCCCAGTCAATCACATAACGATAGAAGTCCGGCCAAGGACTGGAAAAACCAAAGGTATATTCATCTCCTGCTTTATCCAGCATATCATAAGTATTAGCAAATGCCGCTTCTTCGTCAGCGTAGAAGGCTGCAATAACAGCTCCATTCCTGCTGCAAAAAGCATCCGCATAATTCTCTATCAGTTCCGTTATTTTCTCTCTGTCTTCCTCTTTTGGTAATCGCTGTTCTCCTTTTTCCGCTGGGTTGAGTATAAGTCCTCCTATTATAACAACAAGGAATAGCACCGCTGCTATAATAGATATAAGCCTGCTTGGACGATAAGACAATATATTTTTAACTCTGCTTTTCACCTTTCCCTCCCCAAATGCAAGGGGGCTGCCCCGAAACACCGTTTTCCCGGATGAAAGCGACAATAAAGATAAAGAATATTCTTTCTTACTGTCTGTTCCTAACTTTCTTACCACTGCCTCGTCGCACGACATTTCCATATCGTTTTCCATCAAAACAAAAGCAAGCCATACAAGCGGATTAAACCAGTGAATGCAGGCTGTTCCATAAGCCGCTATTTTCACCAGATAATCTTTTCTGGCAATATGAATCTTTTCATGTGCCAGGACATATTTCCTTTCTTCCTCACTAAGATATGCAGGCAGATAAATTCGTGGTTTTAGAATGCCGAAAACAAAAGGCGTTGTAATATTCTCTGCCTCATATTGATTTTCTCCTATCCGTACAGCCTGCCGTAAAGAGCGGCGAAGACGATACGCCGTTCCGATACTGTAACAAATCAACAATACAATGCCGATAATCCATATCCTTGCAGCAATTATAAGCATTTTTAACAGCCGTGCCTGTCCCGCCACGTGTTCTCTGTCAGCTTCCATATTTTGGGCATCTGTATTATTCGTTTCCTGCATTATAAATCCGTCTTCCGCCGTATGTAATTCCGCTGTGCTTATACTTGCAGCAGTCCATCTATCCATATTTTCCTGCGAAATAATATTGGTATTCACCCGTACCAGACTATAGGCGCTGGATAATGAAAAAGGACAAAGCAGACGGAAAAATACGACACTCCAAAGCAAATAGGAAAAAATTTTCGGCTGTCTTCGTAAGAAGAAATGCAGCACAATAACCACAGCAATACAATAACTTGCCGTAAGACTCATGTTTAATACCGTGATAAATATCTGATTCATTTTTAAACCATGCCCCCTCTCAGCCTGCGTCTCTCATTCCTTAAAACTGTCAATCAACTCTTTGATTTCTTCCGCCTGTTTGGCCGTCAGTTTTTTCCCGCCCATAAAAGCCGTCAAAAACTTAGGAATGGAACCGCCGAAAGAATCTTCGACAAACTTCCGGCTCCGGTAACTGTTAAATTCCTCCTTGGAAATCCGCGAAGTGACAACGGTTTGCTCGTTTTGAAAAATTCCTCTGTCACACAGCTTTTTCAAAACGGTATAAGTAGTAGATTTCTTCCACTGAAACTCTTTTTCACAAAGTTTGACAAGCTCCGGAGAAGTAATCGGCTCTCTCTGCCAGATTAATTCTGCAAATTTTGCCTCTCCTTCCGCTAATTTGTATTCTGTCATTGATATTCCGCCCCTTTATTTTTATCCAGTCTATTCTCTATAGACCATAAGAGCAGTCTATCACTGATAGACCAAATTGTCAATATGCTTTTTCATTAAAATCCGATAGGAAAATATTATTTAAGAAAAATAGATTTGCCCCTGAAATGCCACTTTTTTCTGCCCCTGTATGACAGTGCCTATTTCATAGCAGTCATAATATTCTTTTACCTTGCTTTCCACTGCTTTTTTCTGCTCATCGGAAACAACAATAATCAGTCCGACCCCGCAGTTAAATGTAGAAAGCATTTCCTCCTGCCCGATATTGCCTGTCCTTTGTATATAGTCAAAAATCGGCAGTGTCTTTATCCGGCATAAATCGATTTCCGCGCACAGATTATCCGGTATAATCCGGGAAAGATTTCCCTCAATACCGCCTCCCGTAATATGCGCCATGCCGTGAACCTTATCCGCTATCTGCTTAATTGCTTTATAATAAGGCGTATGCACTTTCATAACCTGTTCGATAAAAGTTTCTCCCGCCACTTTCTCTAACTTTATCTGCGGCATCTTATCCATCAACATTCTGACAAGGGAATACCCATTCGTATGCAGTCCGTTAGAAGCGACTGCCAATATGACGTCACCCTCTTTGATTGCAGAGCCGTCCACGATTTTTCCTTTTGATATGATTCCCGCAATACTTGAAGTCAGAATATATACTCCTTTTTCCACAACCTGCGGCTGAATGGATGTCTCGCCGCCCACTAATGCACATTCATTTTCCCTGCATGCCTCGGAGATTCCCTTAACAAAAGATTTTATCGTTTCTTTTTCCGCATTGCCGCAGACAATCGTATCTAGCACCGCTAACGGTTTCGCCCCCATCACTGCAATGTCATTCACAAGATGATTCACCATATCATGACAGATAGATTCGCAGTACCCATACTCCATGGCAAGTTTCTGTTTAGAACCCGGCTCTTCCGCTTTCAGTACCAGTACAGGGTCGGCTATTTCAGGAAAATCTATATGATACAAAGAAGCAAACTGCCCAAATCCGTTCAGGACACGCTTATCTTCCGCCTCTAAATATACTGCCATCTCTTTTTTCATGGCATCCGTATAAGAAATATCCACGCCTGCCTTCCGATAGGAAAAATTTTCACTGCTTTTTTCCTGTCCAGAAAGAATTTCATCAACCGTAACATGCAAAAGCGCTGCTAATTCCACCAACATCTCCACATTGGGCAGCGCTCCGTTTTCCCATTTTGATACCGCCTGAAAAGACACTTGAAGACTCTCCGCCACCTCAGCCTGTGTCATTCCGAGTTCTTTTCTTTTATTTGCTATAAAGTCTGCGATTTTTCTATTATCCAACATGATAAACTCCTCCATACCGTTAGCGTATCATTTATTGTATCTCACCGCAATAACCGGATATTTGAAATTTATGCGCAAACTCTACTCTGCGTTGAATCATGGAATCTTTTCCCTAAAATCTGACAATCTCTCCGTTTTTGATTTCTTTTGTGGCGGAAACAATTATCTGACTTTCACTGTCAAGCGCGCCCTCTACCGCTACCCAATTTTCGTTCTGGTCCAAAATTCTGACATTGACTTCCTCCACATAATATTCCATGCCGAGAATTCCTTCCCGCTCTTTCACAACATAGACAAAGCTTCTGTTATTAATGTCCGTGTGTACCGCCATCGGAGACAGACAGCAGGAATATTTCTCTCCAGTTTCCGTATGCTTCATCGTTCCGGATAACCCCGGCATTCCCGAACCCTCGGGCAGATTAATGAAAATATCATAGCTTCCCGGCATCGTATCACTTTCCGACAGATAATCGACGGAGGCTTCCTTTTCCCTGCTGCTCCCGTCTAACTTCAATGATACTTTATCATTCAATCCCACATACTTTTTCTGCTCTTTATCAATCATTGTCTTAAACTGACAGGGAACCGCATCATCTGCAAGCAGCATTACTGCCGAATCAGGAATCCTGCTGCCTACATTGATGTAAACATCAGTAACCAGACCACTCTGTCCTGCCGCAATCTGTCCCTCCATATCCTTAATCTCCTGATACTTTGCTAAATCCTCCCGCAGCAGTGCAAGCTCCACTTGATAATTGGAAAGAGTCGCGTCCGCATTCTCCGGCAAAAGAATATCTTCTACTCTTCGACCTGCTTCTTTTATGCTGTTATCCCGCTGTCCTTTTGCATCCGCCTCCGCATACGCCGCCGACTGTAACGCCCTCTCTAATGCTTCTTTTGCTTTTTGCTCCTCTTCGCTCCATTCCCCATCTTCATCATTCATCTCTATCTGTTCTTCCAGCTCATGCTCCGCCCTGTTGTACTCCTCCTCCGCTCTGCCGACCAGAGTGTCTTGATACCTCGCCGTTGTATCATAATCCTCCCTTGCACGTTCCTCTTCCAAAGCTTTCCTTTGTTGTTCCAGTTCCTCATTTTGCACGATTGCATTGACCTGCGCCTGTAATTTAGCAATCTGTGCCTGCTTTTCTTCCATAATAAGATTCAAATCTTCCATATCCACGGAAAAAAGCACATCACCTTCTTCTATTCTGTCACCTACCTGCACCATTACTTTATCTATCCGCAGTCCACTAAGCGCTGTCACCGGAAGCTTATCCCCCGCAATGACAATCCCCTCTACCTCAACGATATGCTCTATATATTTTTGATCTATCTGTTCAACAGAAATGATTGGCAGTCTGGAAGCATATATGCTCTTGGATATCACCGTACAAAGCCACATAAATCCGATAAATATCAAAAAACCTATCACAATTTTCTTTTTCCTCATCTCTCTTACACGTCCTTTCTCTATTCTTTCAAGCCGGAAAAAATAATTCCCTGCTCCAGATAATCCTGTCCCCAGACAAATACAAATACCGCCG
>CAZKOR010000013.1:15657-36750 GCA_964554405.1 uncultured Bacteroides sp.
AAAATAATTCCCTGCTCCAGATAATCCTGTCCCCAGACAAATACAAATACCGCCGGAATCAATGTAATAATCGATGCGCCAAAAGCATATCCCGCCTGCGCCCATGTGATTTCAGGCAAGTATAGGGAAAGAGGCCATAATGCTTTTTCTTCCAGAAAAGCCATCGGCTGCTCCATCATATTCCAATATTCCAAAAATCCCAACACCATCGCCGATAGCAATCCGCTCTTTCCAAGCGGAAGCCCTATTTTCCGGAAAATGGTAAATTCCCCGGCGCCGTCAATCCGCGCCGCCTCCAATAGCTGCATGGGAATGCAGCGAAATCCCCCATAGGATAAAAAAACCGGAAACGTAGAAAACACCGCAGGCAAAATCACCGCCTGATATGTATTTAGCATATCAAGTCTGTTAAGTACCAGATAACTGGAAAGCATTGTAACCTGAAAAGGCATCAGCATCAACACCACATACAATACAAAAAGCGTTCTGCTTCCTTTTACCTTATAGACCGCAAACGCCCAAGCCGCCGGTACGCCTACAAGAAGCTGCCCTGCCAGAATACAGCCGACCATCTTCATTGAATTCCAGAATAACACAAAAAACTGCGGAGTCAGAAAAAGCAGTTTTCCATAATTTTCAAACGTAGGATAATCCGGCACTAATTTCCAACTGATATATTCCATGCTGTCTGAAAAAATCGGTGACAGATACTGCCGCAGTTCCCCGTTTCCCATCACGGAACCCGTCACTAACAAAATTATGGGCAGACAGACAAACGCCGTCGGAAGCAGCAATAGAACTGTCGTAATTTCCTGTTTTATATATTTTATCTTTTTCGTCATACGCTATCCTTTCTGGCTCTGTTACTTTTCGGTTTCACTGTCCCACAAACGCTGCAAAAGCATAATAACGACAAATAAAAATCCGCCTACACAGACAGCCGCAGCCGCCATCTTATCAAAATCCAGATTGACGAACCAGTTATTAAATAAATGCTGTAACAGATAAATATCCTGCTCCGGATAAGCCCCTGCCACCAGATAGGCTTCTCTGTAAATTTTAAAAGAATTCAGAAAAGAAAGTATCACTATCGTATAAAGGGTTCCTTTTAAGTTGGGAAGCACAATCTTAAAAAAACTCTGCCTTTCGGATGCGCCGTCCACTCGTGCCGCTTCTATCATTTCGTTTGAAATACCCAAAATTCCGGCAAGCCACAATACGACCGTATATCCTGTATTCTTCCAGATATAACTGAATACCAGTACCCAGAACGCTGCGCTGCTTCCGAGGTAATCTTTATGTACTTCGCCCCATAGCCCGCTCGTTTCTCCAAGCCATGTCAAAAACAGATTTAGGAATCCCTGCTTATAAAAAAACATTTTCCACACAATGACAATTGTTGCCGTAGGCATGGCAAGTGGAAACAAATATAATGATTTAATCACTCCCGCACTTTTCATCTTACTAAGCGGCAATGCGATAATAAGACCGACAACAACCAGTAACGGAATACAGACAATCGTAAAGCGGATTGTATTTTTAACAGCCAACATAAAAGCCTGATTTGTAAAAATCGTTTTATAATTCTGTATACCGTTAAACTGGTTCGTTACCGCCGTTGTGAAAGAGCGCTTGCATACGTCTAAAAACGGAATCAACACAAATACCAGCACACCGAAAAAACTGGGCGCCAAAAACAGGAAAAATGCCCTTTGCAATTTTCTATTCCGCCATGTAAAGTGAAACTTTTTTCTCAATCGCACTCACCGCCTCCTCAAGACTCTGTGTTCCCTGCATATAAGCAATTCCTGCTTCGTATACGGCGTTTTCCACTATCTCATTCTCATAATACGCAGTATCCACTGACTCCATATATTGCCTGTAAACTGCAACCTCTTCCTCCGTCGGCCAGTAATAATCCAATTTAATGTACTCTTCGTCGTAGCTGTTTGTAGAAACTGAACCGTAAAAACCACTGCTGTCCACATCTTCCGGCCATGCAAGGTTTTCATCAAAAGCAGCTTTATTTACCGGCAGACTCCGATAAAAATATGACTGATTTTCTTTGCCAAGGCATACTTTCAGAAAATCCTCAGCCAGTTCCAATTTCTCCGAAGCCGCGTTAATCCCAAGTAACGACTCCGCCCAAAACACATTGCCGCCCTGTCCTTTCATAGACACCCATTCAGCATTTTCAAATCCGTCCGCTTTTGTAATGGATGAGATATTAAGATAATCAAAACAGCCAATTAACACTCTGTTACATCCTCCTACATAATTCATTTGATTGATTCCTGCCATTCTGACATAATCTGAATCTTCAAAAGAAGCAACTCCGTTATACATTACATAATCCTCAGCCATACTCTCGTAATTATCAACTGCCTTGTCCGGAATACCATCCATCTGTGCATCATAAATTCTCTTCGTCTGCTGTAAAAACTCCCGAACTGCATCTTTATTGATTTCACCGGAATCTACCATCCATGCCGGCGCACAAGTCAAAGAGAATAAACGCAGAATACTCCTTTCCGAACAAAATCCAAGCAAATCCTGCTCCGGATTATCTTCCCGTAACTTTTCTATCATATCCGCAATATCCGTCAAATCATTCACGCCGGAAAGGTATTTTTTGTCCGTCATCATGATGGGAAGCTGTACTTCGCAAGGAACTGCATATAGCTGTCCATCCGTTTTCATAGCATCCACAATATTTCCAAACAGTTCCGCATCCCCGCTTAAACTGCCTGCAATCGAACTCAAATCAAGCAACAGCCCTTTTTCGATATAGGAATCTATCGGCATATTGTCCAATAGCAATACATCGGGACCCTCTCCTGCAATAATTTTTGTATTCAGGCTCTTTAACGCATCCTCTCTTGTAACGGAATTATCGCCCATTCCGCATGTAAACTCGATATAGACGTCCGGATGCTGCGTCTGATAAAGATTAATTGCCTGTCTCATCATTTCATTATCTTCCAGACCGTATACGCTGAGCACCTCACCCGGTACGGTAGGAATATCGGGGTCGTAAACATAATGTATTGCCTTACCGCCCGAAAATAACGCAAGAAATTCATTATTTTCAAGCGCCAGCATTCCCTGTAGTGCATAGGAAGGATTTCCAAGACTGCAAAGCTTCCCATCGATAAGCTGTTCC
This sequence comes from uncultured Bacteroides sp., assembly GCA_964554405.1. GTDB lineage: Bacteria > Bacillota > Clostridia > Lachnospirales > Lachnospiraceae > UBA3282. Next base: position 18,821 of record CAZKOR010000013.1, read on the forward strand.
ATAACGCTGCCGCCTATCACATGGCGGTATAAGCCTTTTTCTCCTGCCAGATAGATAATATCCTCTTCCCCGAAAAAGAAAAACAAATCATAGGCATTCATATTACCGTATTGTCTGTCTTTATAGTTTTCCGCCATAAAGTCATTTAAAATATCATCTTCTATATATTCCTTTTTCTCCATATCATATAACAGCAATCCGTCATAACCATACGCATCCATCACCATTAGATTTCCCTGAAACTGAATGAATTCGGGATGCCCCTCTTCTACCATAAGAAAAAGTTCGCTGCTGCCGTCTTCTTTCACCTCATATATATTGGAAGTTCCTCTTGTCGTAACAAATATTCTGCCGTTCTCCGCTATATATACATCATCCAGATACGCATCATCTTCTGTCAGCGCAATATCGACAGGGATCTCCGTATTGTCAGGTTTGATGATAAGGAGTTTAGGGTTTAATACGATTTGGGGGTCCTCATCTTCTTTCTCATCATCTTCCGGATTGTCTGTACTGTCTTCACTTTCCACATCCGCCTGATAAATAAGCCCAACCGTATTATCCATGCCTATTGCTATGTTCATGACATAAACGCCGTCTTCCATCATCTTCGTGCGCCATCTTCTGCTGTCCGTCAACCAGATTTTACCGTCATCTCCGGTTTTCAGAAAATTGGTCCATGTATCGGATATCACAAGATTTCCATTTGCCAGCCGATACAGCCTGTTTCCCTCTCCGGATAATTTCCCCGATAAGTCTGAGGTCTCCTCCACATACCGCCCCATTGCTTCTGAGGAAAGCTCCCCGCTTCCTCCGCCGTTTCCTTGTGAAGCGCCCACAGCGCCACTACTATCCGTATTGCCGCACCCGCTTAAAAAAAGCAACATGGATGCCATCATTATTGATGCCACCCTAATCACCATTCTTTTCTTTCCTGTACATTTTACACGTTTCATTTTAACACCCAAAATACCACACCTTTCCTTTAATAGAAGTTCTTGGCACTGCGTCCTATGGCGCAGTGTCTTTAGAACTTCTTTTCACCTTTTTATTCCGCCATGTAGATGGCTACTCTTTTATAAATATTGTTAACCGCCTCCTCAAGACTCTCTCTTCCCTGCAAATAAATGACGCCCTCTTCATATACAACGCTCTCGATTACGGCATCCTCTATATACGCTGTGTCTGCGGACTCTACACATTTCCTCAGTCTTTCTGCCTGACTCTCATCCGGCCAGTAACTCACATAAGAAACGCTCGTTCCATCCTCTCTCGAGGAACCATAAGAACCATACTCACCGTTTTCACCTATATCTGCAGGGTTTGCGATACAGATATCCGCCAATGCCGCTTTATTGACCGGCAGTCCGCTAAGCAGATTTATCTGGTTTTCCCTGCCAAGACACAGTTTGATAAAATCTTCCGCCTGCGCCGTATAGGGTGACGCCGCATTGATGCCGAGCAGGGTTTCGGCACAGAATACGTTACTGCTTTGTCCGTTCATCACTGACCATTCACAGTCTTCAAAACCTGCTACCCTGTTTGCGGAAATCAGGTCGCAATAACTCCAGAGATTGCTCACGGTTCCTTTTATCACCTGCTCATAGCTTCCGACATAATCCATGGAAATAACACCGCTTCTTAAATAGATAGAATCTTCTCTTGTCTCTCCGGAATACTGCAGCCAGTTCTCGTTTCCCTGTTTATAGCTGTCTGTGATTTTATCCGGCAGTCCGTCCATCTGCGCATCGTATATCCTTTTCGACTGTGTTAAAAATTCTGTAACCGCTTCTTTATTTAATGAACCGTCCGCATCTGTCCATGCAGGAACACAAACCATACCGAAGAAACGCAGGACGCCTTTTTCTGAACAAATGCTTATCAGGTTTTTCTCCGGATTTTCCTTTCGGAGTATTTCTATCGTATCCGCGATACCCTCTAAATCTTTCATACCGGACAGGTATTTCGCTTTTGCCGATATGACAGGAATCTCTATTTCACAGGGCATTGCATAAATGCCATTTCCCATTTTCATAGCATTCACAATATTTCCGAACAATTCCTCTTCCCCGTTTAAGCCGTTAATCATTGATGTCATATCCGCCAGAAGTCCTTTTTCGATATAGGAAGCAATCGGCATACCGTCCAATATCAGAACATCGGGACCTTCTCCTGCCATAATCTTCGTATTCAGGCTCTTTAACGCATCCTCTCGCGTAATGGCACTGTCCTGACCCATACCGACTTCATATTGTACAATGACTTCCGGATTCGCCATCTGATAAAGTGAAATCACCTGCTGTATCGTGCTGTTTTCTTTCAAACTGTATACACTGAGTCTTTCTCCCGGCACGGTTGGCGTATCCGGGTCATAGGTAAGCCGTATCAATTTGCTGTCATCAAATAACGCCAGAAATTCATTATTCTCCAATAAAACTACCGACAATATCCGGTGCACCGGATTCCCGAATGTACTCAGGCTCCCGTCTATCACCTGCTCCATGGCGCTGCCGCCTATGACATGTCTGTGCAGACCTTTTCCTCCGGCAATATATAAAATATCCTCCTCACCGGGAAAGAAAAACATCTCATATCCGTTATCAGTATCGAAACTATTTCCGCCCTTATAGTCACCTTTTACAAAACTTGCAAGCGCCTCATCTTCGACATATTCTTTTTTTTCAATATCGTAGAGAAGCGGCGCATTGTTTGCGGAGCCGTCCATAACGAGCAAATTTCCCTGAAACTGCATCAATTGCGGCATACCGGTTTGTATGGTAAGAAACAGTTCACAGCTTCCGTCCTCTTTTATCTCGTATAAATTGTCATTTCCTAATACGCTGATAAAGGCTCTGCCGTTCTCCGCTACTGCCGCTGCTATCGGATATAGCTTCTCCGCACCTGAAAAACGATCTACGGAAATCTCCGTACCGTCCGGTTTTATAAGCAGACAGCTCTGCGTATATCCTCCGTCTTCGTCTTCGTCACTATAAATCACAACGGTCGTATTATCTGCTCCTATGGCACTGCCCATAATGGAATGGCCTTCTGCATTCAGTTTGTTCCACCATCCGCTTTTTTCTTCCTCCCATGTTTCGCCATTATCTTTAGAAACCAGAGGCGGCATGGAGCAGTCCGTAATGATTAATGTCCCGTCCGCTAACCGGAACAAATTGCTGCGAAAGCCGCTGATACGTCCCGACAAATCCGTTGCGGTTTCAATATACCGCCCCATTGCCACAGGTTCAGGTTCATTCGCCCCCCCCTGCCCGCTGATATTGTTTTCTGTTCCGCTCTGCGTATTTTCTACTGCACTGTTTGTATTCGTATTATTTGTATTATCTACACTCTCCGCCGCGCTGTTGCCGCATCCGCTAAGCGCCGTTACAAGCATCGCGCATAACAGCAACGCAGATAACCATCTATTTATTTTTTTAAGCTTTTTCATTTTCTTTCACCCTTTCTCAACCCGCAATTCTTTTTACCTTTTATTCCGCCATGTACAAAGCAACCTTTTTCTCAATGGCATCCAACGTATCTTCCAGACTTCGGGAACCTTTCAGATAATCCGCTCCCGCTTCATAAACCGCCTCTTCCAGCAAATCATCCTCTATATAGGGCGTATTCGCCGATTCTATCCAGTTCTGCAATATCCGAACTTCTTCTACTGTCGGTCGATATGACCTTAGATTAACCCATCTGCCGTCTTCATCCATCATCGACATATCGCCGTATACTTCGCCGTCTTCCGCTTCTTCGCTTTCCACCCGGATAATATCAAATGCTGCCTTATTCACGGCAAATCCCGAAAACAGCGAAGACTGATTTTCTTTACCCAGTAATTGTCTGAGAAAGTCTTCCGCCTGCTCCCTGCTTTCGGAAACGGCGCTGATCCCCGCTAATGTCTGCGGATAAAAAATATTCGGATTCATCAATATAGTTTCACAATCTTCAAATTCTCCCATCTGTTTCATAGAGGTCAGTATGGCATATGTAAAATCATCCAATAATGTACCGGTCATTAATTGCTGACGACCCATGACATAATCCATATAATCAAGACCCCCCATTCGTATCCGGTCAGAATTTTCATCCAGACTATACCCATCTAGTTCCCGATACCACTCGCTTAAATCATAATATCTGTCAATTACTTCTTCTCCCAGAGTGTCCGTCTGCGCATCATAAATCCTTTTTACCTGCATCAGATAATCTGAGAGGACCTCTCTGTCCACTGTTCCCTTATCCGTTGTCCAATACGGCACGGATACCATGGAAAATAATCTCATGATACTTTCCGCCGAACAATATCCACATATATCTTTCTCCGGATATTTTTCCCTCAGATTTTCCATGGCATCCGCCATGTCCTTCAAATCCGTTATCCCGGAAATATATGCCTTTTCTCCGAAGACTACCGGTATTTGGATTTCACAGGGTATTTCGTATATTTTATCTTCTTTTCGGAATGCTTCTACAATATTTTCAAACAATGCTTCCTCTCCGTCCAGATTTTCCAGAATAGGACTTAAATCTAACAGAAGTCCTTTTTCTATATAAGAATCCAACGGCATATTATCAAGGATAAAGACATCCGGACCCTCTCCGGCAGCAATTTTCGTATTCAGATTTTTCAAAGCATCCTCTCTTGTAACGGAATTTCCCCCTTCCATTCCGACCTCATACTCTACATATACATTCGGGTAAGCCATCTGGTACAAAGTAACTGCCTGCCTTACAGTACTGTTATCCTGTAAGCTGTATACTTTCAATTTCTCATTCGGAACCGTCGGAATGTCCGGATTATAAGTAAAACGAACCAGTTTGCCGTTTGTAAACATCGCCATAAACTCACTGCTGTTTAGCATCGCAACACTGCGCAAATTATAAGCGGGATTGTTAAAAATACTAAGACTGCCGTCAATAACCTGCTCTATTGCGCTGCCGCCGATAACATGGCGATGCAGACCTTTTTTGCCTGCTAAATACAGTACGTTTTCCTCCCCCATGAAAAAGAACAAATCATAGAAACTGCCTCCGTTATTCGTTCTGTTTTTATAATTTTCTTCCAGAAAATCATTCAGAACTTCATCCTCAATATATTGCTCTTTCTCCATATCGTAGATAAGCAGCCCGTCATTATCGGAATCATCTATTATCATGAGCTGATTCTGTACCTGCATCAATATTGCCATGGATTCCAGTTCCAGAAATATTTCACTGCTGCCGTCTTCTTTAATCTCATAGATATTGTGAATCGTTCCGTATGTACTTACAAAGATTCTTCCCGAGTCTGCTATCAATATCCTGTATAGTTCTTCATCCTCTCTTAATAAATTCATCTGTACCGGTATCTGTGTACCGTCCGGTTTCACTATCATTACTTCCAGATTTTCCACAAACGGATTGTAATCCTCTGCGGATGAATCCTGAATTACCTCATAAATAACACCGACAGTATTATCTTTTCCTACGGCAAGACTCCTAATATAATTTTCCTCCTGTAATTCCCATTTCCATTCTGTTTCAATTGTCGTCCATGATTCGCCGCCATCTTCCGTCATTAGGAAACTATTTTCTGCATCGGCAACGATAAGGCTGCCATCCTCCAATGTATAAAGGCCGGACCCATACCCGGTAATTCCTGACACGTCAATCGTTTTTTCCACATAACGCCCCATCGCAGTATTGTCTGATGAGGATTCCTGCCCACTGCCATCCTGGCTGCTGTCTATAGAAACATTTCCCATATTATTATCATTGTCCGAAGCGTTCCCGCATCCGCCAAGTAATACAGGCAGCATACTGACAGATAACACTGCTGCCAGTATCTTCTTTGCTTTTTTCATTTTTCAAAATCTCTCCTTTATAAAGCTATATTCCAACATGCTGTGATACCATATTAACAGTCCTATCTCTAAATAATCTCTAAAAAAATAAAAGTTTGAAAATACTTTCAGTAATTTTTTAGAGAATAATTAAAGATTACTATGTTAAAATAAAATGCTATAATAAAATAAATTCAACCGATATGGACACGAGGGTATCATCATGAGAATTTTACTAGCGGAAGATGACAGACATCTAAATGACACACTTACTTATCAATTAGAAACGGCGGGTTTCAGCGTAGATTCCTGTCTGGACGGGGAAGAAGCATTATTTTATGGGGAGCAGAATATTTATGATGTGATTTTACTTGACAGAATGCTTCCTCATATGGAGGGTACGGATATTCTGACTGCACTGAGAAAAGCAAGCATTACGACTCCCGTTATTCTAATTACGGCACTGGGTACTTTATCCGATAAAGTAACAGGGCTTGACCTTGGCGCCGACGATTATCTGGTAAAACCGTTTGCTTTTGAGGAACTTCTTGCCAGAATCCGTTGTGTCACCAGAAGGCCCCATACATTGACGGATGCCGACATCCTGACTGTTGCAGATGTTACATGGCAGTCCTCTGCGTGTATTTTGAAAGGACCATCAGGCACCTGTACGCTTTCCAAAAAAGAGGCTGCGCTGCTTGAAACCTTTCTTCGTTCTCACGACCAGACACTGCCGCGCCAAACGCTTCTTTTAAAAGTCTGGGGACCTGACAGTGATGTGGAAGAGGGTAATCTGGACAATTATATCCACTTTCTGCGCAGACGTTTGCAAATTACGGGAAGCAAATTGCAGATAAAAACAATACGGGGCATTGGTTACTGCCTTCAGGAGAAATAATTTATGTTTAAAAAAGTACATGTCCGGCTTACTCTGTTATGTGCAGGTATCACGGCGGTGATTATGATTGTGATGTCTTTGTGTTACTTATATGTTTCGGAAAACGGACTTTATAAAAACCAGTTTCAGGCTTTTCAAAATGATATCAACACAATTACTACCAATTTGGAACAGCAGTCTGTCATTTCGATGGAATGGCTTTCCAAAATGGAAGCGCAGGGCAATTATCTTTTTTATGTACTGGACAACGGTATTCCGTTTTTATATAACCAGCTCAATAACCCGGATACTTCTCTAGCAAGAACTTTGCTATTAGAAGAAAGTCTGGATGTCTATCAAAACATACTTTCCGAGTCGTCTTTCGACAGAACAGATTCTTACAATGCATGGCATCTGGAATTTGAATTTACTTCTACATCTACCGACACCAAATATTTCGGCAGTGTCATGAATATGGGAAAAAACGCTTCTTCTCTGGAAATTATTGTGCTTTCTTCCTTGGAATCACTTGAAGAACAAATCAGGGAACAGCGTCTGCGTTTTATTGGCATTGACTTTGCCGCTATCCTGATGCTGACTGCCTTTTCTTGGATTTTCACAGGCAGACTTTTACGCCCTATTATGGAAAATCAGGAAAAACAGGCGCAGTTTGTCGCTTCGGCTTCTCATGAGCTGCGTACTCCCCTTGCCGTTATCCTGTCAGCGTCAGAATGCTGTAAAACGGCTCCGCCGGAAAAACAGGAAGGCTTTTTAAAAACAATCAGTAGTGAAGGGGCGCGTATGTCTGCTTTAGTAAGCGATATGCTTACGTTGTCCGGTTCCGACAGCCACCACTTTTCCATTAAACTTCAGTCAATCGAGCTTGATACTCTGCTTATGAACTCCTACGAAGCATTTGAACCGCTGGCAAAAGAGAAATCCATTTCCCTTTCCATTCATCTGCCGGAACACGCGCTCCCCTTGTGCAATGCAGACCCCGAGCGTATCAGTCAGGTGATTTCCATTCTTTTACACAATGCCATCAGCTACACACCGGAAGGCGGCAAAATAGAACTGTCACTTTCCTGCCAAAAATCACATTTTCATCTCTCCGTCCGTGACAATGGCATCGGCATTTCCGATGACGAGAAAAAAAGAATTTTCGACCGCTTCTACAGAGCAGAAAAATCCCGAAGCACAAAAGAGCACTTCGGGTTAGGTTTGTCTATTGCCTATGAAATTGTAAAAGCACATAACGGAAGTATTCTAGTAACAGACACTCCCGGCGGTGGCAGTACGTTCACGGTTATCCTTTAAAAATTACTCAAAGGAGCTGTTGATTTCCGCTTCGTACTTACTATATAATTCCTCTAATTTTTGAATATCTTCCTTAGACACGCTTTGTTCCAGATACTGCTGCACTTCGGCAATGGATTCGGAATTGATGCCGTCTTCCACAATCTCCAGACAGTCGGAAAGTGTCTCACTGTCCGCATATTTTTCAATGATTTCCTGCGTCTGCTTTTTATCCGCTTCGTCCATATTTTCTACCATTTCTTTGGCTTTTTCCGCAGCCTGTGGGGCGCCCGTACTTTCCAATGCTTTCTCAAATACCTGCTGCGTCACCTGCTCCGCTACTTTTTCCGTAACTTTATCTTTTACGAAATTTGGCATAGAGCCTTTTCCTATAAAGACAATAACTACCAGGCAGCATACTATGACAAGGCTTAAAAATACAATCACGCCGACGCCTTTTTTCTTTTTTCTGCGATTTTTACTCATATTTATATCTATTCCTTTCTCTTGTCCCACATCCTGTTTTTATGCCATGAAGGCCGCCCTTGTATGTAAAGACCCCGCATGTTATACTAAATTGATAAGATTTGTCTGTTATGGCAAAAATTTCTCTTCTTTCGGAAAGGAACTACTCTATGTGGACAAGAAAACAATTAAAAAACGGAGCCAAAGCAACTTTACATACCTGTTTCGCATCATCTATCCTGTCATGCCTGATTTTCCTCATTTTTCATGCAATAACAATACTTTACTTTGCTCAATTCCTTACCCTTCAGGTCTATGCACTTGATAATGGTAAATACTGGTATGGTTTCAATTTTTTTATTCCTTTTGCCCAATTACCATTGACACTTTTATTTCTCTTTGTTGGCATTTTTTTGATAAATCCGCTTCACATCGGTCAAATGCATCATTTTTTATCATCCAGAATAAAATTTTCCTATCTTAAGGTGCTCGGATTTGCTTTTCAAAAAGGATATTATGGTAATGTGTGTAAAGTTATGTTCTTAACCAGATTATTTGTTTTTCTGCATTCTTTACTTTTTGTCATTCCCGGCATTTATAAAGCCTACCAGTATCGTATGGTGCCGTATTTACTTGCAGAAAACCCGAAAATGGATTACCATCGTGCAGTATACTTAAGTACGTCCATGATGAAAGGGGAAAAATGGAAAGCTTTTGTATTGGATTTATCTTTCCTCGGCTGGAACCTCTTAAGTCTTTTGACCTGCACGATTCTTTCTATTGTATATGTCACGCCCTATAGATATCATACCAATGCCGGACTCTATATTATGCTGCGTGAAAAAATAATTGACAACAAACTGGTAAATCCATCTGAACTCTATGCGGTTTTTTAATACGCCCTGCCCCAGTAAACCATTTTCTTCGCGGGTTTGCCGCAGCATACGCATACGTCCGATATCTGTTCCTGCTCAAACGGCATACAGCGGCTCGTTACGGCAAGCTCTTCTTTAATCTTGTCTTCACAAGCCTGCTCACCACACCACATCGCTTTTACAAAACCGGATTTCTCAGCAAAGAGGTTTTTAAACTCATCCACATTTTTCGCAGTATAAGTATGCTCTTCTCTATGCGCTCTGGCGCGCTCTAACATTTCCACCTGCATCTTATCTAAGATTTCCGCAGCCTTTGCTTCCAGTTCATCCAGAGATACCTCGATTTTCTCTCTTGTATCGCGACGGCAGATAACGCATTTATTCGCTTCTATATCTTTTGGTCCGATTTCTACACGAATCGGAATACCTCTCATTTCCTGCTCAGAGAATTTCCAACCCGGACTCTTATCCGCATCATCCACTTTCACACGGAAATTACTTAACTGCTCTTTCAGCGCGAATGCTTTCTCCAGTACGCCCTCTTTTTTCTGCTGAATCGGAATAATCATAATCTGTGTAGGCGCAATTCTCGGAGGAAGCACCAGACCGGAATTATCCCCATGCACCATAATAACCGCACCGATTAACCGGGTCGTCATGCCCCATGATGTCTGATGAACATATTTTAAAGTATTGTCTTTATCCGTAAACTGAATGTCAAATGCTTTAGCAAATCCGTCTCCGAAGTTATGGCTCGTACCTGACTGCAATGCCTTTCCGTCGTGCATCAATGCTTCAATTGTATAAGTCGCTATTGCACCCGCAAATTTTTCCTTATCGGTCTTACGCCCTTTTATAACCGGAATCGCCAATACCTGCTCGCAGAAATCCGCATATACATTTAACATCTGAATCGTTCTTTCTTCCGCTTCCTCTGCCGTTGCATGTGCAGTATGTCCTTCCTGCCATAAAAATTCACGGCTCCGCAGGAAAGGTCTTGTCTCTTTTTCCCAGCGTACAACGGAACACCACTGATTACATACCTGTGGCAAATCCCGGTAGGAATGTACTGTATTTTTATAATAGTCACAGAAAAGAGTCTCTGAAGTAGGTCTTACACACAGTCTTTCCTGTAACGGCTGCTGCCCTCCGTGCGTAACCCACGCTACTTCCGGCGCAAATCCCTCTACATGATCCTTTTCTTTATTTAACAAGCTTTCAGGAATAAACATAGGTAAATACACATTTTCCACTCCTGTTGCCTTAAACATTGCGTCTAACTGCTGTTGAATCAGTTCCCAGATTGCATAGCCTGCAGGTCTGATTACCATACAGCCCTTTACGCTCGTGTAGTCGATTAGTTCTGCTTTCTTTACAACATCGGTGTACCACTGCGCAAAATCATCTTCCATGGATGTAATCGCTTCTACTAACTTTTTGTCTGCCATTTTCTTTGCCTCCTTATTTTAGTCAATATTTCTGTTCGGGGATTTTCCCACGCAAAAACGCCGAGGTTTCTATCCCCTGAAGGGACCGAAATCTCGGCGGTACCACCCTACTTAGTATCTTTTTCATACTCTGCTTATCTTACCGTTAACGCCGGCGTTACGCTGTATTTTCATACAGAACTCCAAGGCAGGTTCCGCATATTCCCTGTAAAGGTCTCTCAGCAATGACCCTCTCTCTGTGACATTTCCTATACGTACTAATCCTCTTCTTTGTCGATATTTTTATGAATATGTTTTGATTTTAGAAGAAGAATCCTTATTTGTCAACCCCTCTCCAATCCCCAGTATCATAAAAACAAACGGTATGTTCAAAACCTGTTGAAAACTTACCATATTATGCAGGGTATAACTCAATACGCTTGCCGCACAAAGATACAATAAAGGCTGCATCGGCGCTTTTTTAATAAATTTGAAAAAAGCCGTCAAAAATATGCCGACAAAACATACAAGACCTGTTATTCCCTGATTCACAAGTATAGTAATCCATTCATTATGCGCATTTGTAAGTCTGGAAGAGCCAAAAAGGGAATACGTTCTTGTCGCTATTTTCGGCACAGCGTAAATATACTCTGCAAAACAATCCGGTCCCACTCCTATCAATTTATGTAACGGCGTCATATTACGGTATGCCTGCAATCCAATCGACCATGTTGCACCTCTGGCACTTGCCCATTCATCGTTAAACGTAAAAAACGGTATTCCCGCTAACCCAAATATTCCTCCGGGAGTACAGGTGTTTGCTGCTAAAAGTATAAAATAGCCTGCTAATAATATGAAAAATAAAAACAGTAGCACATTCCGTATCTTTTTATATTTTTCAATCTGCATATTTTTATGTTTTGCCAGATAACAAAACCACAAATAAAGGATGAGCGCAATCATTCCTGCATATATAGTTACATTGGAATCTGTCAGTAACGCTCCTAGTTTATTTTCATAATTGATGGTAAAACCGGGCAGAATCCGAAGAAACCTTGCTATCTGACAAGACGCCGCAAACAAAATACATATTTCAAAAAAACGCTGCATCGCCACATTTTCCCGGAAGGAAATGCAGAACAAAAAGAGAAACATCCCTGCCAGAGATAGGTAGGCGCTGCTGCTGCCTTGCACTACACCGATAAGAAAAGCAAGTATAACATAAATACCTGCCGCGAACTGCTCATATCCCTTTCTGCTATTCCGGTAAAATAGAATCCCAAGCGGGCATATCACCGCCCAATAACCGCAGAACCAATTAATATTTCCAAGCGTGGAAATAAACACCGGTGTCCGTCCGCTTATCGTGAGCGGATAAATAGAATATCTGTTTAAAATACCAAGTAAAAATATTAACCCTGATGCCAATAGTACCGTATACAGCCATTTTTCATTCCACCTAAAAAAACGGGAAAAGAAAAAATAAACGGCAACAAGTATCAGTTGGCTGACAAAGCCCATATACCAGCCGCGTGCGCCCCAGAGCGCCTCTCTTCTAAAGGAGGAAAATAAATAAGAAAGAAGAAGCGAAATAAAATAGCCATACACAAACCAGTCTGTTCCGGACATTCTTTTATAATGCGCCGTAACGGATACTTCTTTTCTTTGCAGTAAAAATAAACACACCGCAATTATAAGCATCATCCCGACCATTACAAGGCTGATATTGCGAAAAAAATAATATTTTACATTGCCGATTTCCCGATAGCCGTTTTTGATATAAAACGGATATACTGCCATCATCACAAGAAAATAAGCCGTCAAAATACTATTCCCGATTTCCGCAATAATTTTCTTCAACTGTTTTCCCCCTTTCTCATTTTGTCCCATTTATTATAAAACGTTGCTTCCGTTTCCGTCAAATTCGTCTTTTTGTACTTTCATCAGCTCATAAATCACAATGAGCGCCAACGGTCCCTCAACGATACCCACTGCGCCGAAAAGTCTGATACCCGCATAAATACCGACCAGCATTAACACTGGCGCCACTCCCATTCTATCACCAATCAACTTCGGCTCCAGAAATTCGCGGATGAAAATGCAGAACGCATAAAGTGCAAGGCAGGCTGCCATCACCACATAATTACCGCATAAAAACTGCCAAACCGATATCGGCACCAGAACAATACCTGTTCCTATAAAAGGCAGAATATCCAGACAACCTGCCAGAATCCCCCAGAAAATGCCTCCGTATATTCCGGTTGCCCACAAAACGGCACAACAAGAAATGGTGATAATCATTAAAATAATACCCTGCGCTTTTATAAAAGTAAGAATGTAGGCAAGAACGCCTTCTAACGCTTTCCGGATAAATGCCATGTCACTTGATGTTTTCAGCCATTTCATGAAATCTGCATAATCTTTTTCTAGTAGAATCGCCGCAATTAATGTAATAAAAAGAAACGCGGTCACTTTAAAAATGCCTTTAAAACAGCTATAAGAAGAGGTAATCATCTGCGGAATAATCTGCACCTGCACATTTTCCATCATGACGGTCATTTTTTCGATAACAAAATTTTCTATTTCATATCCGTTCCATCCAAATTTACCATCCAGATTGAAGCAGCACTGATGCAGGAAAATCTGAAGTCTTTTATATGCCGTTTCCAGAAATTCACTAATCTTGTCCAACTGACCGCTGCTGCTATAGCTAAGCGCCCATAAGAGCGCTACTAGAAATAATAAAATCAACAACATCACACCGATAGCAAGAGACTTTTTCTTCATCGGAATTTTTTTCTGGATACGCTGTAGCAAAGGATAAAAAAGTGTAATTAAAATAAAGGCGGCAAAAAAGGGAGCCGTCAACGGAAAAATAAACCGAAAAAAAAGATAAACCAATAAGGTTATCACACAAAACCTTATCGGTCTATTCTCTTTTAATCTATTCCAATCATTCATGTACACCGCCCCATACTTTCCCGCATAAAATTCTGGTAATTAGTATGGGAGATTTTCACATGATTTATGAACACTTTTTATAAAAACTTATGGAAAATTTCTCCCTCCGGTTCTTTTTGGAATACCATTGGCTTACCTGTCAGAGGATGCCTGAAAGAAATTTGATAGGCACACAAAGCTATCTGTTCCTGCTGTAACTGTTCCGATAACTTTTTTGTCTGTTCATCGGCATATTTATAATCTCCTAACAGACTCATTCCCGCATGGCTCATTTGCACACGGATTTGATGATGTCTGCCGGTAACAAGCTTAATCCTGACAAGCGCAATCTCCTCCTTTTTCAGAATATTCTGTATTTCATAGATAAGTTCCGCCCGCTTGGCGCCTTGACGTTCTTTTGAAACCACTGCTGATGTATTTGTTTTCCCATCTTTATAAAGATAATCTACCAATGTACCTTTTTGCATCTGCTCCGGTTCATTCAATAAACTTTTAACGGATATCACAGCGTAATAATATTTTTCCATTTTATTTTCCGCTATCTGCTTACTCAATCCATTGGCGGCTTTCGGGTTTTTGGCAAATACAAGAATCCCCTCGACCGGCTGATCCAGTCTGTGGACAACGCCGACATAAGGTCTGCCGAGATAATTGGCTATTTCACTCACCATATCCCGTTGTCCGACCTTTGCTGTCTGAACCGCAATTTTAGGCGGTTTATAGCATACAATGATGTCATTATCTTCATGTAAAATCTGTTCTTTATTCATCTTCATTATATTTTAAACCGATATCCTACGCCCCAAATTGTTTCGATATATTGCGGTTTTGTCGTGTCGAATTCTATTTTTTCCCTGATTTTTTTGATATGCACCGTTACGGTTGCAATATCACCGATAGAATCCATGTCCCAAATTTCCCGGAAAAGTTCTTCTTTCGTATAAACATGGTTCGGATTTTCAGCTAAAAACGTAAGCAGATCAAATTCTTTCGTGGTAAAAATTTTCTCTTCTCCATCCAGATAGACCCGTCTTGCCGTCTTATCAATCTTTAATCCCCGGATTTCTATCATATCATTTACTTTCTGATTGCTGCCTACCAGTCTGTCATAACGTGCCATATGCGCTTTTACCCTTGCCACTAATTCAGATGGGCTGAAAGGTTTTGTCATATAGTCATCCGCGCCGAGTCCCAGACCTCTGATTTTATCAATATCATCTTTTTTCGCAGACACCATAATAATCGGCAGATTTTTTTCTTCCCGAATACTCTTACACACTTCAAATCCATCCATTCCCGGCAGCATCAAATCCAAAATCACCAAATCAAAATCTTCAGACAATGCCCGCGCTAATCCGCTGTCTCCCGTATTTTCAATAATGACTTCAAAATCACTCAGTTCCAGATAATCTTTCTCTAAATCCGCTATGGCTTCTTCATCTTCAATAATTAAAATCTTGCTCATGATACTTCTACCTCCTTCTGTTCCGGCGCTATATATTTTCTGATTACAAAGTGCATGCACGTACCCTCTGTTTCTTTACTGGTTGCCCATATATATCCTCCGTGGTCTTCAACAATTTTTTTAACAATGGAAAGACCGATGCCGCTGCCGCCCTGTGAGGAATTTCTGGAAGCGTCCGTCCGATAAAAACGCTCGAATATATTCGATAAATCTTTTGCTGCAATGCCTTTTCCGTTATCTTCTATTTCTACCCGAATGGAATCTACTTCATCCAAAATCCGGATATCAATAACACCGTTTTCTTTGTCCAGATATTTGATACTGTTGCTGATAATATTGTTGATGACTCTCTTTAACTGTTCCGGGTCTGCTATAATCTGCGTATCCGGTGATACTAAATCTTCATAGTTTAACTGAATATTTTTAGATTCTAAATCCAGTCCGACTTCCTCCACACAATCTCCAAAATATTCCGCTACATTGATACGATGGAAATTGTACGGTATTCGGTTGCTGTCGATTCCTGAGTAAATAGTAAGCTCATTAATGAGTCTGTCCATATCGTTTGCTTTATTATAAATGGTTTTAATATATTTATCCATTTTCTCCGGCGTATCGGCAACTCCGTCCATGATTCCCTCTACATATCCTTTTACCGCAGTAATCGGCGTCTTTAAATCATGTGAAATATTGCTGATTAATTCCCTGTTTTGTTTCTCCTGCTCAAACTTCTCATCCAGAGATTCTTTCAGTCTGAGCCGCATGTCTTCATAGTTTCTATATAATTCTCCGATTTCACCTCTTCCATCACTGGATAATCTGTATTCCAGATTCCCCTCCGCAATATTCTGCATTGCCGTATTTAACTGATTGACCGGTGTAAAAACGCCTTTTTGTATCCACTGTGTCAAAACGATACTGGTAAAAATCAAAATCAGAATAAACGCCAATATCATATCTATCAACATTGTCTGGGAAATCAGCGAGCTTACCCGCGTAATGATAAAGAAACTGCCCGCAGTACCATCCAAAAAAGTAAAGTCCAGCTGCTTTACCAGTCTTTTCATATCATGATAATAATATCCTCTTTCCGCATTCGGAATACCGCCCCCGTATTCCGGCAGTTTTGAAAAAATCTTTTCCGCCCCACTGACATTTCCGGCATAAAATATCTCATTGCTCTTACGAACAATAACATAAGAGGATTTCGATGATAAGTCCTCATTCAGTTTTTCCAGATAATCTACATCTTCCACCATAGACGAATCCTGACGAAGCTGCTCTTTTACATCTAAAAGCACCTCTTCCGTCATCTGGTTATAGTTTTCCAGTGTATATGCAAAAGAAGTATAATTTTTCCCGGGAATGTTAAATTCCTGTTCTGAATTAGCCACATAGATGCCAATACCCATAAAGGCAACCGCCGTTAATAATAAAGGCGCCACAATAATAAATATAGATGTGAATAATAAGCGGGTTCTAAACTTCAAGCGAAATCTTCCTTCTTTCTTTTATGTGAAGCTTAGATTTTCTTAGGCGGTGTTTTTCAAGCGCCTTAGAAAATCTCTTCACATTATATACTACCACAAAATGAGCAAATAAAAATAAAGCAACTCATATATTCTTATTAAAAATTTGTAAAATCATTGACTTTTTTCTTTTCTTTGATATACTAATATCAGTAATCATTACTATTTTAACAACATCAATTATTATATACACTGATTATCTATGGAGGACAAATTGGCGATTAAGCATAGTCGGCAACGACAGGTAATAAAGGATTTTTTAATGACAAGAACAGATCATCCCACTGCTGACGTTGTCTATACTAATGTCAGGCAGCAATATCCTAATATCAGTCTTGGAACTGTATACAGGAATTTAACACTGTTATCAGATATGGGTGAAATTTCCAGACTGCGGGTAGGCGACGGCGTTGACCATTTCGATGCGGACACGTCCCGTCACTATCATTTTATTTGTTCCAAATGCGGTCAGGTTATGGATTTAAAAATGAGTAATATTGATGATATCGTAGATATTGCCGGTATGAATTTTAACGGTGAAATTCAAGGACATATGACTTATTTCTACGGTATCTGCGGCGACTGCACTACGCAGGACTAACTCAGTTTGCCGATTTTATAGGTTATGTTTCAAAAATTAAGATGTTGACCCTATGCCTTATTTGGAACATCTTAAAAATATAGCAAAGTAAAGGAGAAAGAATCATGAAATTTGTATGTCAAGTATGTGGTTATGTTCACGAAGGAGATGCTGCACCGGATAAATGCCCGCAGTGTAATGCACCGGCTGAAAAATTTTCAGCACAGAGCGGTTCTATGGAGTGGGCTGCAGAGCATGTTGTAGGTGTTGCTCAGGGTTCCAGCGAAGATATTATGGCTGACCTTCGCGCAAACTTTAACGGTGAATGTACAGAAGTTGGTATGTACCTTGCTATGGCAAGAGTTGCTCACAGAGAGGGTTATCCTGAAATCGGTTTATATTGGGAGAAAGCTGCATGGGAAGAAGCAGAACATGCTGCAAAATTTGCAGAATTACTTGGTGAAGTAGTAACAGATTCTACAAAGAAGAATCTTGAGATGAGAGTTGAAGCAGAAAACGGCGCTACAGCAGGTAAATTTGACCTTGCGAAACGTGCAAAAGCTGCTAATCTGGATGCAATCCATGATACCGTTCATGAAATGGCTCGTGACGAGGCAAGACACGGCA
>CAZKOR010000014.1:0-36564 GCA_964554405.1 uncultured Bacteroides sp.
TGCCCGAGGTGGATGATGATATCGATATTGTGATTGAGGATAAGGATATACGAATAGACGTTATGAGAGCGTCCGGAAACGGTGGTCAGTGTGTCAACACAACGGATTCTGCGGTTCGTTTGACCCATTATCCTACGGGCATTGTGGTGTACAGCCAGACGGAAAAGTCCCAGATTCAGAATAAGGCGAAAGCTTTCGCCCTTTTGAAAGCAAAACTTTATGACATGGAGCAGCAGCAGCGCCATGATGCGGAAGCAGAGCTGCGCCGGAGTCAGATAGGCACGGGCGACCGTTCTGAGAAAATCAGAACTTATAATTTCCCACAGGGGCGTGTAACCGACCATAGAATCAACCTGACGCTTTATAAACTGGATAAGGTGATGGACGGTGATATTCAAGAAATACTGGATTCCTGTATTGCCGCCGATCAGGCTGCGAAGCTGGCGAAGATGGGAGAAAATTGAAATTGTATGAAGTAAATAGGCGGATATCATAAGGAAATGGTATAAAGCAATAAAGTATTCAATCAGCAAGGTTAAAATATGATAAATATTATCCGGATCATCAAGCGGCCAAAGTTTTTAATGATATGTTAGGATTTCGTACTTTATGTGATAATTATGATGATATATTGGGAGTGGAAAAATGCAAACATATTCGAGTAGCAAATATGTCAGGCGGAAAGGCGAACGATGATGGTTATAGAGGTGTGCATATCTATTTCCAGTTGAGTAATTTACATTATCCGATTGAAATTCAGTATAATACTTATTATGATAGACAGTTTAATAATTGGTTGCATAAATATGTATATAAAAGAGAATATAAAAATTATGTTTGCAGTACCTTGCGGCAGACTTATGAAGATGCTAGAATCAAAAATGAGGGAGAATTTAAGGAGGCGTTGGAGCATGTGCTATCTGATAGCAAAAAAGTTTAATAATGTAGGATGTATGGCGTTGCAGATGAAGCACGGTCAGCACTTATCTGAGTTTAAGGAGAAGCTGATGCAGATGGTAGGATATGATGATATTCAATTAGTTACAATTAGCCGTCCGTCAGCTTATGGTGAATATGAGCCTTATTGTTTTGCAGAGACTGAACAGGAGTTTGAAGAGGCAGTATTGAATATGTGATAGTAGAACAAATTTGGTATAAATAGTAAAAATCAGTTTGTTTTTAGAAAATGAACTGATTTTTTATACATATAAGGGAGGATTTAAAATTGAAAATGAAATCGAAAAAAATATCAATGATATTGCTATGCATTATGTTAACCACTTTCTTAAGTGGATGCGGCAATTCTCCTGACATGGCAGGTTATATCAGCGCGATTCTGGATAACTCTTTTAAGAATGATTCCACTAAGTTTGTATCCATGGAGATTGGAACGGCTGAGCAGGCGGCAAAATCTTATGAGACAACTCTCGCAGGTGAAGTTGATGCCCTGATTGAGTTGTCAGATGCAGGTCCGGCTTCGGATGAGCAGCGCGCACAGATGGAAAGTATCGTGAAAGATATTTATGCAAAGGCGAAATATACGGTTGACGGCGCTGAGAAACAGGATGATGGTTCTTATGTTGTAACTGTAACTTACGAGCGGGCTAATGTGTATGGAAATATGCTTGACGCATACATTGCAGATGCAATGGAGCTGAACAGCGAATTGGAAGGTATGTCAGAGACAGAGATGCCGTCTGAAGCCGAGTTGAGAGAGACCTTGCTTAATTCCTATATTGATGATTTTAACAATGCTTTGGCAAATGTAACTTATGATAAGCCTGCAACAGCAACGATTAGAGTGGAATTAAAGAACCAGACATGGCAGGTAAACTCAGCAGATTTTACGGTGTTCCAACAAAATCTTTTTGATTTAAAAGACGCACTCGATAGTTTAGCACAGTAAACATTACGAAAATAATCCCCATCAGGCATTCTGGCGGGGATTTTAGATTGTAGGCAAAGCGCCTCTGGCAAGTCCTAAACCAGAAGCGCTTTTCTCATTTGGGGTACAAAAGCTGCGTAACCTTAAATAGTCACCCAAGATATTCTTAATTGCAAATGACAGATTCTCTTTTGATGATTGCTTAAGGATTTTGCATAATCAATTTAAAGGGACATGAAGGTTGTCTGAGCATAAAGTGAAAATGTATAAAATAAATTGTTTCGTAAATTATAGAGGATTTGTGATATAATAAATATGTATGTCTAAATATCAATAAACCTATAACTTCTTTTTTGTATTATTGCAAAGTAAGAACATATGTTCTATAATATAGATAAAGGAGGTAATATTTATGGTGGATAAGATGATAGCACAAAACCAAATTTACGTTAAACAAGAAAATATTGACGAAATTATTAAGGCAAGGACACAGGGTTCTAATGCCTTAGAATCAAATTTATTATTTAAAGCGTGTTTTTTTGATAAAAAGAAGCATATATCCGAATATGTTTTGGATATTAATGACATAGAGAAATTTATTGAACGTATTAATAAGAGCAAATTAGTTGTGTTTAATGTGAAGGAGGCAGAAAAAAATATACTTATAAAGGCGTTGTCAAATTTAACTATCTTACGTAAACATTATTCACCAATAGTGGAGGTGGGGGATAGTAATGTATTTTTTTTCCCACAGTTAAATTATAGTGATATATATTTATTGATGACATTGTTTCAACAAAAATATGTTAATGAAACAATTAAAATTTATTTAGGTGTAGATGCTAATATAGAGTAATACGTATTCGAATGATTCAAAGGAATCACAGGAAAATGGAGGTTTTTATAATGAGCTTTAAAGTAATATCGATGTTTTCAGGGGCCGGTGGGCTGGATATGGGATTCCATAATAAGGGATTTCAAATACTTTGGGCTAATGATTTTGCACAAGATGCTTGCAATACATATGATAGGTGGGCAAATTATTATAAGGATGGAACTAGAAAACCTGATGAGGAATGTACTATTATTAATTGTGGAGATATTTCGAAAGTAGATTTAAATACAGTGTTGCCAGGAGTAAGTGTTGATGTGATTTTGGGGGGATTCCCATGCCAGGGTTTTTCGCTTGCGGGACCGAGACAGGTTGATGATTCAAGAAATGTACTATATAGACATTTTGTCGAAATGGTTAAAATAAAAAAACCTAAAGTAATTGTTGCAGAGAATGTTATAGGAATTAAAACATTAGGAGATGGAGCTGTTTTTGATAAGATTATAGAAGATTTTTCCGAATTGGGATATACAATGTCAGCACCTACTGTAAATGCAAAAAATTATGGTGTCCCACAAGATAGAATGAGGGTTATTTTTATTGGCATAAAGAATGAGTTGTGCAATGGAGGTGCATATATATTTCCTTCTGGAGACCCTAAAACAGTTACTTTAAGAGAAGTATTGAAAGATTTAGATCCAGTAGATATGAATGATGTGTGTCAAGCGGCATTTTCTTCTAGATATATGTCAAGAAATAGAC
Organism: uncultured Bacteroides sp.; assembly: GCA_964554405.1. Taxonomy (GTDB): domain Bacteria; phylum Bacillota; class Clostridia; order Lachnospirales; family Lachnospiraceae; genus UBA3282. The sequence continues at coordinate 3,480 of CAZKOR010000014.1, forward strand.
AAAGAGATTATGATGATGTTTCATTTACAATTCCAGCAATGGCAAAACAAGTTCCATTAAGTCCTGATTCTGATGGAATGGAGTTTGAAGATGTAGATAAGTTTAGATTTGTTGGCAATTATAGGAGATTAAGTTACAAAGAGGCTGCAGCAATACAGACTTTTCCAGTTGGGATGCATTTTTGTGGTGATTTAGACAGTAAATATAGACAGATTGGAAATGCAGTTCCAGTAAAATTAGCTGAGGCAATAGCGGTAGAAGTTAATAAAATATTGACCACAGACAATTTAATGCCTTTTTTAAATATGGAAAATCCGCAAGCAGAAATATACGGATCGACTGCAGATAAAAGAATAACAAATACAGTTTTAACTGGTAAGGCATTTGAATATGCTACACTAATTGAGATATATCGAGAATTAACTGAAAATGGATGGAATTCAAACGATATAGAAATAATAAGAGATAAAAACTATAAGAATATTGAAAAGGCTTATCAAGTTTTGCAGGGTTCAGATGAAGATTTGGATGATGATGTGGAAATGGAGTTAATACATATTGAAACTATGGAGAACGATTACAACCGAGCGGCACGAGTTGCGGCAATGTATCTCAGAATGGTTGAACCAATATTAACTCCGGATGAAAGTGTTTATGGTGTATTGCGTGCAATGCCAGATAGTGCTGGTACTAAAGGTGATGTAAGAGATATTGATTTTGAAATATTTGAAGATAAGAATCATAAAAATCTAGTTTCTGATATAGGGATAAGTTGCAAAAATAATCACGAAGCAGTAAAACATCCAAGAATTACAGAAGATCCAGATTTCGCAAAAGTGTGGACAGAAGGACTGTTTACTTGTAGTGATGTGTTTGTTGAAGGAATGAAAGGTGTATTCACCAAAATAGATGAATATGCAAAGATATATAAAAAGTGGTCAGCTGTAGATGATAAGATGGATACAATTTATTATCCAATAATTAAGCTTTTTGTAGCGGAAATTAAACGATTGAGCATTGTTAATGAAAATGATAGTTTTGAAAAACAAGAAAGCGCAAAGCTATTTACAAAGACATTCTTTGAATATATGTTTGGAACACAGGATTTCTATAAGTTTATAAAGGAAGATGAAACAAAATCTACTAAAGTGTATCCATATAACATGCATGGTTCTCTTATGCGTTCTTTTAATGGAAATAGAAATATGCAAGCTGTGCAGACAATTACAATGCCAGAGGAAATAGTTGAAGTTCGTATAAAGCCAAAGAGCAAGACGACAATAGAAATCTACTTTGATCAGTGGATTATTTCAATGAGATTGCATAATGCAGATACAAAGATAACGAGAACCTCTCTTAAATTTGATGTTCAAATAAAGGCTCAGCCAAGAAAAGTAATGGGAACAATTTTACCGTGGAATAATTAGCAAATGGAATAGGAACAGGAGATGAAGTAAATGATATTATTAGATTTTGAAAAAGAGATTTTAGATAGTCAAAAGGGAGTAACAGTGGAAGTGTCAGATACAGAAATAAATGAAAAGTATGAAAAGGGAGAGGCTAGAATTATTACGGAACAAGGTGCTGTAAAACTTTCTCTTGTAAATCAAGTGTTTAATGCAGAAAATTATCAGCTGAGACCTAAATATCAACGAAGAATTACTTGGGATTCGAAAAAACGTTCAAAGTTAATAGAATCATTTATAATGAATATTCCTGTACCGCCTGTATTTGTATATGAAACAGATTTTAATAGATACCAAGTAATGGATGGTTTGCAAAGAATTACTGCAATTATTGACTTTTATAAAGATTGCTATGAATTAGAGGAACTAACGCAATGGCCTGAACTTAATGGGAAAAAGTATAGTCAACTACCCCGCAAAGTTAAAGAGGGAATAGATAGAAGACAATTATCTGTTATTACGCTTTTGAAAGAATCTAGTAAAACTTTGGTTCAAGAGGAAGAAATGAAAAAAATGGTTTTTGAACGTTTAAATACTGGAGGAGTTACATTAGAAGATCAAGAAATAAGGAATGCACTTTATAATGGACCATTTAATGAGTTATGTATTTCACTTTCTGAGAATAAAATCTTTAGAAAATTATGGTTTATTAATCCAGACGATATTGATGGCTTAGACGAAGAATTAGATAATTATGATGATGCATTAAAATATGCAAAAAATAAATTGTATAAAAGAATGTATGATGTTGAATTAGTATTACGTTATTTTGCAATGCGCCATATTGATGAGTATAGCGGTAAATTAAGTGAATTTATGGATTTATGTTTAAGACAGGGTAATAGATATACAAATGAGCAGCTTGAGATTTTGAAAAATATTTTTGAAGAAACAATTGAAAAAGCATATATATTATTTTCTGAAAAAGCATTTTGCCAATACGTAAAAAGAAGAGGAACATATTCTTGGACATCACCGCAAAAAATGATATATGATTCGATGATGCTTGCACTTTATCAAATTGAAATCAGTAATAAGGATATGGATTTAAATAAGAATATTGAACAGCTAGAAAAGTTTTATAAAGAAAATGAAGAAGTATTCGATGGTAAAAGACAATCGAAAGTTGATATTAAACGAAGAATGGAACTGTTTATTAAGTTTATTACAGAAATTTTAGGATAAAACTAATGAGAAATTTACGATTTTATTTTGATGAATATAAAAAGCAACTTGCAGAGATAAGGATATTTATTCGAAGTGTTGAATTACAGAAAGATGTAATTAGTGAATTGGAGTTTACTGAAAAAGTAGAGAATAAAACACTAAATTTATCGTTACAGTATAGTAAAATAATTAAGCAGGTTGTGGAATCACCAATACAATATAATGCAGTGATAATTAGCACTTATGGTTGCTTTGAACAGTATATAGATAATATATTTAATGAGTATTGTCATGCTTTATATGCTATTATAGAAAACTATGATAAGTTACCAGAAAAGATGAAAGAAAAACATATAAAAAAACTAGGTGATTTTCTTTCGAATCCGCAAAGATATAAAAATTATGATTTGACAGATAAACAAGCAGTACAAAATGCTGTTGAAGCTTTTTTTAATCCTAAAGTGGGATTGGTAAAGAACAAAAAACTCATTCTGGCCCATAGCGGGAATCTCAAAATAGATCAGATAACTGAACTTGCGAATGATTTAGGAATTAAAGATTTTGAAAATAATATAGTTTCTAATTATTTATTCAAGTCATATTTTATAAAACGCGAAGTGTTCAACGAGGAAACATATATAAGATTGATGTCAAGAAAATCAAAACAATTATTTGAAAAGCTTGATAGATTAGTAGAGGAAAGAAATAATGTTGCACATGGATGGGTTGAAAGCAGAATAAAGTTATCTGATATCGCAAGTGAATATATTGATTACATGGAGTGCTTAGCGGAATCAATTTTAGAAGCTTTAATTAAAGCGATTTGTATTACACAATATAATAATGAAAAAATGTATTTGATTGGAAAACCGTTGAAGGTTATTGATCATCATATTATTTGTATCAATAATAAAGGAATATTATTACATAAGGAAGATTATTTGCTTGCAGTTAAAAATAATAAAATTAAAGTATTAATGATAAAATCACTTCAAAAAGATGGAGTAGACATTGAAAAGGTTGAAGAAAAAAATATAGATATAGGTATAGGATTTGAGAAAAGAGTAGATTTGAATGTAGATGAGGAATATGAGTTTTACTGTAAAAGAGAATTGTTAATGTGAGAACAGTAATAAATTAGGATTTCTGATATAAGAGTATTAGTGTACAGGGGAATTACACTGACAACAAAATGACAATACAATCTCCTATAAATTCACACAATATATAGAAACAGGACAAAATTCCTGCTTCCTGCCATCCTAATTAACATATTACCCTACAAACATTTTTTGCAAAGAAGAGTTTGAATATTCTACGATGGAGCGTCTTGTTATCAATAAGTATTATGACGCTTTTACACAGCAGGATTTGTGGGGACACTGAGAATCCGGTGACAGGTTGAAATTGGCTATAGGAAGAACATTGTATGAAAAAACAGATTTTAATTATCGAAGATGACAGCGACCTTGCTTTTATTACGAAGGATATGCTGGAAAATTACGGATATGAAGTCGAAATTGCAGGAAGCTGTGAGGAGGCATTTGACCTTTTGACAGACAGACAGTTTAAGCTGCTTCTAATGGATATTAATTTACCCGACGGAAGCGGCTTTGATGTATGCAGGGAACTTCGCAGGATGTCCAGAGTGCCTGTTCTTTTTGCCAGCGCCAGAACGAGTGAGGACGATAAGATTAAAGGACTTGATATGGGCGGGGACGATTATCTTGCCAAACCGTATTCTTTAAGAGAACTGTTGGCAAGAGTCAATGCATTGATACGCAGGGCGTATGGAGCGGGAGAAGATGCGCCTGTTTATGAGTTTGGGAATATCAAGGTAGATGTCTCTATGCGGACGGTAGTAAAAGATGGTGAGGAAATAAAGCTGGCGCTCCGAGAGTTTGACCTTTTGGCATATTTGTGCGCACATGCCAATCAGGCTCTTTCTAAGGACGAACTCCTTCATGAGGTGTGGGGAGCCTTTTCGGAAGTGGAAAGCGCAACGGTGGCGGTTCATATCAGATGGCTTAGGGAAAAACTGGAGGAAGACCCGGCAAAACCGGAATATATTAAGACGGTGCGGGGAATCGGCTATCAACTGGAAATGAGTTAGACGGGCTGAGAAAGGGGCATGCTTATATATGAAAAAAGAATTTGTGAGAACGGCATTTCTTATTCTCTGCGTCTTTATTGTAACAGTGGGAGCGGGCATATTTTATCTTGGGAAAAATATAACAGAAACGGATGCAGAGAATGAGCTGGTGCTTTTAAATGAAATAGAGCAGCTTACGATGGATGAAGACGGATATAACCCCGCAAAAGATAATATTGAAAAGTTAAGAATACAAATGCAAAAAGAAACAACGGGAGAACAGACGGCTATGATAAAGCAGACAGCGGTTTTATGTCTGTGTTTTGTAACATGCTGTCTGCTTTTTGTTTTTGTCTATCTTTACCTGAAAATCATACGCCCTTTTGAGAAAATGGAAAACTATGCACAGCAGATTGCCGGAGGGGATTTTTCGCAGTCTCTGGAATATGAAAGAACAAATTTTTTCGGCGCATTTACATGGGCATTCGACCATATGCGCAAAGAGATTATTTCGGCGCGGAAAAATGAAGCGCAGGCGCTTAGCGAGAATAAGACGATTATTGCAGCGCTTTCCCACGATATTAAGACGCCCATAGCGTCTATCAGGGCATATGCGGAAGGGTTGGAAGCAAATCTGGATGCGGATTATGAAAAAAGGGAAAGATATTTAGAGGTTATCATGAGAAAGTGCGACGAGGTATCACGTCTTGTCAACGATTTGGTGCTGCATTCTCTTTCGCAGCTAGAGCAGCTTGAGATAAAAGAGCAAAGTGTCAGCGTAAAAACGGTGCTTGAAGAAACAGTGCGCGATTTTGAATATCCCGATATCGTCATAAAAGAGCCGGTTCCGGACGTGATGCTCGCTGTTGATGAAAAACGTATGGCGCAGGCGATTGTGAATATTTTGGAGAATGCCAGAAAGTATGCGCCTGAAAGTAAAATAGAAATCACGGCTTCGATAAATGAGCGCTATGAAATCCATATACGGGATTATGGAAAGGGCATTCTGCCGGAGGATATGCCTTTTATAACCAATAAGTTTTACCGGGGAAAAAATGTGGAGGACAAGCCGGGTTCAGGACTTGGACTTTATATCGTAGACTATATTATGGAGAGAATGCATGGCGGCATGTCTTTGGAAAACCATGCAGACGGACTGGAAGTTGTTTTATGGCTGCCGATTGAGCGCGGCGAGTAGAATTTGACCGGAAAAATTCTAAGTTCTGTTTTTTCTTAAAGATTTCTTAATCATTATTCTGCTATGATATCCACATGCTAAGAGAAAGGTAAGGATAGTGTGAAAAATAAATTTTTCACACGCAAGTTTGAGCAGGCGTTGATAACGCCTTTGCCCAAACTCGCACGCTGAGTAAGAATGGAGGTTTATTATGAAGACAGTTATTATGAAAGCAACGCAGCTTTGTAAAAGCTTTGCCAATAACGGCGGGCAGAATCATGTGTTAGACATGGTAAATCTGGAAATCTATGACGGGGACTTTACCGTTATCATGGGTTCCTCCGGAGCCGGGAAATCGACATTACTCTATGCGCTGAGCGGCATGGATAAACCGACAGGGGGAGAGGTGTTTTACAAAGACAGGACAATCAGCCGTTTAAAGGAAAGAGAAATGGCATCCCTGCGGGCAAAAGAATTTGGCTTTGTATTCCAGCAGGCGCATCTTGTCAGCAATTTGACGCTTTTTGAGAATGTGGCGGTAACAGGGTACTTAAACAAAAGCCAGAGTGAAAAAAGAGTGAGAGAGCGGGCATTGGAACTGCTTGCGCGGATGAATGTAGAAGGAGCGGCAAAACGGCTTCCTTCTCAGGTATCGGGCGGGGAAGCGCAGCGCGCGGCAATTGCCAGAGCGATGATGAATGAACCGGGGATGATTTTTGCGGATGAGCCGACAGGGGCGTTAAATAAGCGGAATACGCAGGAGGTGTTGAATCTGCTGACGCAGTTAAATGAAAACGGACAGAATATTTTGATGGTGACGCATGATATTAAAGCGGCAATCCGTGCAACAAGGCTTTTGTATTTAGAGGACGGCAAAGTAATAGGAGAAATGTCCATGGCAAAGTATTGCAGTGAGGAGGCAAGAAACAGAGAAAGACAGGTGGATGCATGGCTTACGTCCATGGAATACTAGAACGGAGGGATATCATGAAATATTTTACTTTGTTACGAGCTAATATTAAGAGCCAGAAAGGGAGCTTTATCGGGATTTTGACGCTTGTTTTTATGATTACGATATCTCTTCTGACTGTGTTATCCATATGGACGAATGCCAATGCCTATGAGGCTGAGCGGATAGAGAGCGTTGGATACGGAGACATATCATATTGGATGATACACGTTTCGGGTGTGGAGGAACTGCTCAGGCAGATTAATGAATTAGAAGAAGTGGAGAGAGCAGATGTAAGCGATATGATTTATTTTGAGGGATATGAAGTCCGGGGAGAGAATAAAGAGACTGCTGTGTCAGATAATTCTCTTTATATGTTGGAATGGAAGGAACAGGAGAATCCGTACCATATTTATAAGGAAGACTTTACAAGAGAGGAAGAAATAACAGGCGGACTTTCAGAGGGTGAAATCTATGTTTCCCCGGCTTTTTGTTCTTTGCATGGAGCCGGAATAGGGGATGTGATTGCCGTATGGCCGGTAGGTGGAGAAGAAGAGGTATCGTTTACGATAAAAGGGTATTTTGAAGACCCTGTTGCGGGCAGTGCATTGATGGGTATGAAGCAGGCGCTTATCACACAAACTGACAAGAATAAGCTTGCCGCGCGGATTGAGGATGCGAAAGAGCAGGCGGCAGGGCAAAAGTGGAGCGTTTTTCATCTTACCAAAAATCCGGATACAGGACTCAGCGAAGCGGAGTTTCAGATATTGTTGAGTGAAAAGTCTGACTTGGCAGGCGCGGCGGGATTTTCTTATACGAAATCTACAATTATGGGATTTATGCTGATTTTGGAAAATATTTTTGCAGGCTTCCTGATTGTTTTTGTAATGGCGCTTTTGGTGGTGGCGATTATTATTATCGGACACAGCATCAGCAGCAGTATCGAGCAGGATTATGTGGATATGGGTATTTTGAAAGCAGTAGGATATACGCAGACGGACTTGCGGATGGTACAGATTTTGCAGTATCTGGCGGCGGTTTTAGGGGGGATGCTGCCGGGGATACCGTTTTCTATAGTGGTTGTGAGGGGCATTAACAGATTAACGGTAACGGTAGTCGGTCTGTTTGTACCGGCGGCTCTTCCGGCAGTTCCTGCCATTCTTGCCCTGCTTTTTATATTGTCAGTCATCATGGTTTTTGTATATGCTAAAACCGCAAAGATAGGAAGAATCACGCCAATCCGCGCCATACGCGGGGGTGTGGAGGATGTCTACTTTAAAAGCCGTTTGAGTGCACCGGTGCACCAGCATGCTTTAAGCTTCTGGCTTGCCTGCAGGCAGCTTGTGTCGGGGAAAAAGCAGTATTTCAGCGCCTGTCTGGTGACGGCACTGTTAGTCTTTTTCCTATCCCTGATAGTCAGGATGGATGCCTGGCTTGGCCCGGACGGTAAGGGGTTAATGGACTCCTTTGCCGCATCACGATATGATTTGGGCATTACCGATGCAGATGAAGGTATATTAGAAGAAGTGGAGGATTTGTTGGATTCCCGGGCGGGAATCGAGGATTCCTATCTGTTTACCATGCAGAGGGCTTCCGTGAATCAGGTAGAATACTTAATGAATGTGATTTCCGAACCGGAATACTTTAATATACTGGAGGGAAGAACCTGCCTGTATCAGAATGAACTTGTTATGACGCAGACGGTCGCAGAACAGCTTGGAGTCGGGATTGGAGATACAGTTTCACTGCGTTATCAGGAAAGTGAACTGGATTTTATCATCACCGGTATCTACCAGTGCGCCAATGATATGGGGGCAAACTTCGGCATCAACAAAGAGGGATATGAACGATTTGGAAAAGAAGAAGAGGAGTTTTTGTTCTGGCGGTTTTATTTGTTAAAAGATCCTCTTATGGTACAGGAAATGATAGAGACTCTAAATGAAAACTATGGGAAAGAGCTAAAAGTAGACGAGAATACATGGTCGGGGATTGAATCCATTGTTGCCGTCACATCTTCATTGACCGTATTTATGTTTGTTATTACCATTGCCTTTATCTTAATTACGGTGATGCTTACGGGAAGTAAGATTCTATACAGAGAGCAGCACGATCTGGGTATTTATAAATCGCTGGGATTTGTATCGGAGAGACTTCGGTTGTCTTTTGCCCTGCGTTTTGTGATAGTAGCGGCGGCTGGTTCCGTTCTGGGAATTGTTATGAGCGCCTGCTTAACGGACCCTTTAGCCTCGGCAATACTTAAATTTTGCGGAGTCAGCCATTTCAGTTCCAGTCTGACACTGCTTCGGATGTTGATACCGGGCATTTTTGTGAGCATATTGTTTTTTGTTTTTGCTTATCTTGCAGCCGGGAAGATTAAGAAGGTAGAACCGGGGATTTTAATTACCGAATAAAAGGTGAAAGGGTGAAAATAAATTTTCACCCGCGAGTTTGAGCCTGCGCTCAAACATCGCAGACTTTGGACAAGTGGAATTTCTTAGTTGACCGTCAGTCGAATTAGTGATACTCTATATGTATCTAAAATTCGACTGGCGGTCGATTTTTGCCAAAAGAGGGAGGAAAAGAGATGACATATGCGGAATTTTTCGCCGAAGTAAAGAGTATGTTTATGGAGGCGGATGTTAGTGATGTAACGGAACATTTGGCGTATCAGTTTAACATTGAGGGCGAAGCAGGCGGCATTTTTTATGTAGAAGTAAAAGAAGGTAAGCTGTATGTGGAGCCGTATGAATATTTTGACAGGGATGCTATGTTTACTGCAACGGCAGATGTATTAATGAAAATCGCATCAGGGGAACAGGACCCGATCATGGCGGTTACTTTGCAGAAGCTGAAAGTGGAAGGAAATATTGATAAGGCGCTTAAGTTGAAAGATTTGATTGAGAGTAAAAAGAAGAAACGTAAAAAGAAAAAATAAATAATAGAAAGCGTGAAAAATAGTATGAAAAAGATAACAAAAGGAGCTGTTGCGGTAGTAGGTGCGCTTGTTATGGGTCAGATAGCGGAGACTGCTTATTTTTACCGGAGAACTATGATGCGGAATAATGCCAAGGTAGAGCGTACGATGAAGATGGCAGGAACGGACTGGAACCAGCATATGCCTTTTATTCAGGAGAGAAAGGAATATATGCTTTCACTGCCCAGACAGGATGTTTACTGCCGTTCCGAGGACGGTCTGCGTTTACATGCTACTTATATTCCGAATAATGGTGCGAAAAAGATAGTCATTTGTTTTCACGGATATACTAGTGAGGGCATGAAAGATTACGGTGCACTTTCCAATTTCTATTTAAAGCGCGGCTATGGGCTCCTGCTGATAGATGCCAGAGCGCATGGACAGAGCGAAGGAAAATATATTGGATTCGGCTGCCTGGACAGGCAGGATGCGCTGAAATGGATTACATGGGTGATAGAAGAATGCGGTGAAGACGTTAAGATTATGCTGCATGGAACTTCTATGGGTGGCGCAACCGTACTGATGGCGAGCGGACTGGAATTGCCCAAACAGGTGAAAGGAATTGTTTCTGACTGCGGCTTTACCTCACCTAAGGAGGTCTTTACTCATGTATTGCATTCCATGTATCATTTACCGGCGTTTCCGGTGATGCAGATTGCAGATTATGTAAACCAGAAGAAGGCAGGATACGGCATGGATGAATGTAATGCGGCAAGAGAAGTGCAAAATGCCACAGTGCCGATTCTGATGATTCATGGAAGTGCGGATACTTTTGTGCCGTGTAGTATGTGTGAAGAGATTTATGAGAACTGTAATGCTCCCAAAAAGAAACTGATTGTGGAGGGCGCGGCTCACGCAGAGAGTTATTATAAGGATACGGAAGCGTATGAGAATGCATTAACTGAATTTACTGCGGAAATTGGTTTATAGAACCATAAAAATATAAAACGATACGAAAAGGGGTGTTAGTATGATGCGAACAAGAAAAGGATATCCTGTATATCCACTGACAATAGCGCAGAAGTTCCATTTCTTCTATTTGGATGCCTGCCCCAAAAAGCAGGTTGTCAATATCGGAACAAGTCTGACGATTGAGGTGGAACTTAACTGGGATGAACTGAAAAAGGCTATTTATAAGGCGTATGAGCGCTGTGAGGCGATGCGTCTGCGTCTGGCACAGGATAAAGACGGTACATGGTATCAGTATGTGGTGGACAAGGAAGAACGGGATATTGAGTTTGTAGATTTTTCGGACAAGACGATGGAAGAAGCGGAAACTACCATGAGAGAGTGGACGGAGGTTCCGTTTGAGCATCAGGATGCGCCTTTAAACCGTGTTGTTATGATAAAAATGCCGGATGGCTTTAGCGGCGTTTATTTTCTGGCGGACCACCTTACCATGGACGCTCAGTCATTAGTCTGCTTTTTAAAGGATATTATAGAGTTGTACAGCAGTGCGAATTATGAGGGAATCGCATATCCTTCGGATATGGCTTCTTATATTGAACAGCTTCAGAAAGACTTGGCTTATGAAGCCGGCAGCAAGGCAAGAGCGCGGGATGAAGAATTCTTCCGAAAGATGATAGAAAGTTCGGAGCCGATATATAACGGCGTAGACGGTCCGGCGAAACTGGAAGCGGAGAGAAAGCGCACGGGCAATCCCAACCTGCGTGCCGCGGTTAACGTATCCGATTCCGTAGACGCAACGCTTGATGTATTCCATTTGGAAGAGGAACCGACGAGACGGTTAATAGATTTCTGTGAAAAGTATCATGTGTCGCTTTCCCATTTGTTGATTATGGGACTTAGGACTTATTTCCAGAAAGAGAACGGCAATGATGATGTTTCTATTAATACTGCCATTGCAAGAAGGGCAACTCTGATGGAGAAGAAGTCCGGCGGTACGAGAGTCCATTCTTTCCCGTTTAGAACCATTATTTCGGAAGATAAGACATTCTTGGAGGGAGTTTACGAGATCCGGAATAGACAGAACGAGTTGTTCAGGCATGCGAACTATGCGCCGCCGGCGTACTTTGGTTACCGCAGTAAATATTATAATTTAGAGCCGGGACAGACGTACGAACCGATGTCACTGACGTATCAGCCTCTTTCTTTGCGGGATAAAGAGTTAGACAAGCTCGGCGGCATCAAGTATAAAACGAAATGGTATCCCAACGGGGCGACGACACAGGGCATGTATCTGACGGTTACGCACAGACCGGATGATAACGGACTGGATTTCAGCTTTGAGCATCAGGTGAAGGCAGTGTCCAGAAAGCAGTTGGAATATCTGTATTATTATCTTTGCAAAATTATGTTTAAGGGCACGGAGAATCCGGATATGCCGATTGGAGATATTATTAAGCTGGTATAAAAATAACCACCTGTGCGGTTGAATGCTCTGCAGAGCATCCAACCTGACTCCCACATTCGCAAAACTCGCGCTTACGCGCTTATGCGTCTGCTTACGCATTCACATTTTGCTCATTTGGGAGTGGGTTGCTAATCCAACGCCCCGTCTGCATTGCCATAAATGGCATGCAGACAGGTCATTGGATTGCAACCGCACAGGTGGAAAAATATAAGAAAAGAGGGTATTTGTTATGTATGAAAAACTGGTAAATCTGATTTGTAATTATGTAGAAGTAAAACCGGAGAATATTACGCCGGAATCCCGGTTCATGGAAGATTTGGGATTTACTTCCTTTGACTTCATGAGTATGCTTGGAGAGCTGGAAGATGAGTTCGATATTGAAGTGGATGAGCAGAAAGCGGCAAATATCCGGACGATTAAAGAAGCAGTAGAATATCTGGAGTCATTAACGGCGTAAATACGCGCAAGCTGCGGATAAATGGAGGTAAATATGGGATATAGTACAATTCGTGAAATTTTGGTGCAGACAAATGAACGCTTTGGCGCAGAGGACGCTATTCGGTACAAAGTAGGAAAAGGTACAGTTGAATCCAAAACCTATACGCAGTTTAAGGAAGACAGCGAGCATTTCTCACTTGTCTTACAGGAACTTGGGGAACTTGGCAGCCATATTGCCCTGACGGGGGCAACGTCCTATGAGTGGCTTGTGACCTATATGGGTATTGTAAACAGCGGCAGTGTGGCGGTTCCGTTAGATGCTGCTCTCCCGGCGGAAGATATGTGTGAATTGATTGACCGGGCGGATGTCACTGTTTTTGTATATGACGAAATGCGGCAGGACGTAGCGGATATCGTAAGAGAGCGCTGCCCGAAATTAAAGCATTTGATTTCCATGCAAAAAGAGGATCAGGGCGAACAGGACAGCATCCTTTCTTTTCATGGACTGTTGGAGAAACAGACAGGAAGCTTTGATTTTATTCCCGAACCGGATAAACTCTGTACGATTATGTATACGTCCGGCACGACCGGGAAAAGTAAAGGCGTTATGTTAACCAATAGAAATCTGGCGGAGAACGCAACCTGTCTGGATATGAGAATTCCGGAGAGAACCGTGCTTTTATCCGTGCTTCCGATTCATCATGCTTATTGTCTCTGCATGGATATTTTGAAAGCGATTTCCTTAGGCAGCATTATCTGTATCAACGATTCTCTGCTGCGTGTTGTAAAAAATATCAAGTTATTTAAGCCTAACATGATTCTTATGGTACCGCTTATGATAGAGACGATTGCCAAGAAGTTAGAAGATGTGTCGGGAATGCCGAAGAAACTTGTGAAAATGCAGATATTCGGGAATCAGTTTCATACCATCGTCAGCGGCGGTGCATATTTAAATCCGGCGTACATAGACTTGTTTGAAAAGTACGGCATTACGATTTTACAGGGATACGGCATGACGGAATGCTCGCCGGTTATCAGCAGCAATTTAAGCTGGCATATCAAAAAAGACTCTGTCGGCAAGCTGTTCCCCAACTGTGAAGCAAAGACCGTGGATGAGGAGTTGTGGGTTCGCGGCAGCAGCGTTATGATGGGATATTATAAGATGCCGGAGGAAACGGCAGAGACGCTTCATGACGGCTGGCTCGCAACAGGCGATTTGGGCTATGTGGACGAGGACGGTTATGTATTCCTTACCGGCAGAAAGAAAAATCTGATTATTACCAAAAACGGGGAGAATGTTTCTCCGGAAGAGTTAGAAAATAAAATCGGAGAGCATCGTCTGGTACAGGAAATTCTGGTTCGTGAAGCAGAAGGCGTTATCGAAGCGGAAATTTTCCCGGATTATGATTATGCAAAGAAAAAGAAAATCGGGGATATCGAAGCGGCTTTGCAGCAGATTATCGATGAGTATAATCAGAATGCCCCGGTATACAAGCGCGTTTATAGTTTGAAAGTACGGGAAACGGAGTTTGAGAAGACGACGTCTAAGAAAATCAAACGAAATTAAGCGATAAACGATTTGACAGGATAACGATTACGGTAGATAATGATGATAAAAAGAGCATGTCTGTATGGATATGCTCTTTTACGTGAGGTTTGGTTATGAATCTGGATTTAACACAGGGAAGTATTTTGAAAAACATGCTGAAATTTGCTTTTCCGATTATGATAGGAAATATGCTTCAGCAGTTATATAATATCGTGGATACGCTGATTGTTGGGCGTTATCTCGGAGAAAATGCGCTTGCGGCAGTAGGGAGCGCCTATACGCTTATGGTGTTTGTGACCTCGATTATTTTAGGACTCTGTATGGGAAGCAGCGCGTTTATTTCCATGCAGTTTGGAGCAAAGGCGTTTGACAGACTGGAAAAAGGAATGTTTATTTCGTTTTTGTCAATCGGCGCCGTAGCAGTTTTCTTAAATATCCTTGTTTATGCCGGTATGAACGGTATCTTTCTTTTTATGCGGGTTCCGAATGAAATCGTACCACTTATGAAAGAATATTTCATGTGGATATTTGTGGGCATTATGGCGGTTTTTTTGTATAATTTCGTGGCGAATCTTTTACGTGCAATAGGAAACTCCCTTGTGCCGCTCTGTTTTTTGGGAGCATCCGCGCTCCTTAATATTGTCCTTGATATTCTCTTTATTAAGAGTTTCGGATGGGGCGTCGGCGGCGCTGCGGCAGCAACGGTACTTTCGCAATATCTGGCGGGGGTTGGTATTTTACTGTATTATTTCGTAAAGTATCCATATCTTAGGGTAAAAAAGGAAAACCGTTGTTTTGATGTGGGAATTTTGAAAGAACTGACCGGGCTTTCGGCGCTGACCTGTATGCAGCAGTCTATTATGAATTTCGGCATTTTAATGGTGCAGGGGCTTGTAAACAGTTTCGGGCCTGTCGTCATGGCGGCTTTTGCGGCAGCCGTGAAAATAGATTCCTTTGCTTATGCGCCGGTGCAGGACTTCGGGAATGCTTTTTCCACTTATGTTGCGCAAAATTACGGTGCGGGAAAGGAAGAGAGAATCCGGAAAGGAATGTATCATGCAGTGGCAAGCGTGTTTGTGTTCTGTCTTCTGATTACCGTAATCGTGTGCGGTTTTGCAAAACAGTTTATGCAGCTTTTTATTGATAAGGAGAGCGTAGAGACGATTGCCGTCGGTATCGGCTATCTGCATATCGAAGCGGCATTTTATTTTGGTATTGGTTTGTTATTCCTATTTTACGGATATTACCGCGCTGTCAATAAACCGGGTATTTCTGTCGTTCTGACAGTCGTGTCATTAGGGACGAGAGTTGTTTTGGCCTATATTTTATCGGCAATACCCGTACTTGGCGTAACAGGCATCTGGATGTCAGTGCCGATTGGATGGGCGTTGGCAGATTTGACCGGAACGTGGTATTATATAACGAGACAGCGGAATGTAGGAAAAGAAAAAGAGATAAAGAAAGGGGTATTGTGAAAAATGAGTCAGGATAGTCAGTTACAGAATTTATTTACATTTATTGATAAGAGCCCGACAGCTTTTCATGTTGTGGCAAATCTGGAGAATATGCTGGATAAGGAGGGATTTGTCCGTCTGGACGAAAAAGAAGCGTGGACGATCAAACAGGGTGGGAAATATTATGTAAACCGAAATGGTTCCGCAGTGATTGCATATGTACTGCCGGAGAAAAGACCGAAGGGATTTCATATCGTAGCGGCACATAGCGATTCCCCCTGTTTTAAAATAAAGGAATGTCCGGAAGCAGGTTTGGAAAACTTGTATGTAAAATTGAATACAGAAAAATACGGAGGGATGATTCTTTCCACATGGTTAGACAGACCGCTTTCCATTGCAGGAAGAGTTATTGTAAAAGGAAAGAAAGGGATGGAGAGCCGTCTTGTCAATCTGCGTAAAGATGCGGCCATCATTCCCAATCTTGCCATTCATATGAATAAAGAGATAAATAAAGGCGTGGAATATAATCCGCAGACCGACATGGAAGCCCTGATTGGAGCGGGGGATTTTAAAGGAAACTTTTTAAAGGAAATCGCAAAAGAAGCGGACGTAAAGGAGACGGAAATATTAGGGACGGACCTTTTTCTCTATAACAGGGACAAATGCCGCGTGATAGGCATGGATGCCGCCTTTATTGCAGGACCGAGACTGGACGATTTGGAATGTGTCTTTGCGGGAATGACTGCATTAGTCAATGAGAAGCCGGAAGAATTTTGTAATATTTGTTATATTTCCGATAATGAGGAAGTGGGTTCGGAAACAAAGCAGGGAGCTGCTTCTACTTTCTTAAAAGATGTATTGGTTCGGATATGCAGACAGCTCCGGATAGGGGAAGAGGACTACCTTCGCATGTTGGCGGAAAGCTTCTCCATTTCCGCTGATAATGCACATGCAGTGCATCCGAATCATCCGGAGAAAGCGGATGCCGCAAACCGTCCGTCTTTAAACGGAGGCGTTGTCATTAAGTATCACGGCAGTCAGAAATATGCAACGGACGCATACTCCGCGGCAGTGATGAAAGACATCTGCAACAGGGCGGACGTACCGTATCAGGCTTATGCAAACCGCTCGGATATCATCGGCGGCAGTACGCTTGGTAATATTTCCACGGTACAGGTAGCAGTCAATACCGTAGATATTGGTCTTGCCCAGCTTTCCATGCACTCTGCACTGGAAACGGCAGGCGCCAAGGACATTGATTATCTGATAAAAGCGCTGCGGACGTTTTACCGTTAATTCATCCGTTACAGCAGAGGAATCGCAAACGGTTCCACTTTCGTATTGTGTGATGATGATGCAATACGTTCCCGGTATTCTGTCGGCGTACAGTTTAAGTATCGTTTGAACAGCTTGTTAAAGTAACTGATACTGTTAAAGCCGACCGAAAGGGCAAAGTCTGAAATAGAATGTTTGTTGTCGCGGTCATTCAGAATTTGTTTGCTTGCTTCAAAAATACGGTATTTCATAAGATATTCAAACGGCGTCATCTGGATGGTTGATTTAAAGCAGCGGCAGCATTCGCTCTTGCTCACGGAAATGCTGTCGGCGATATCCTCCAGTGTGACGGCGTCGGTATGATGTTCGCGGATATAAAGGATTGCCTGCTTTACGCGCTCTACATTTAACGATGCAGCCGGCGGCTGTGAGAAGTTTTCCAGAGGCAGCGTATCTAAAAGCGCTATCCAGAAGTGGCATAAATATCCTTTTGTTATCATTTCATAGCCGTAATTTTTTGTCTGGTTGGCAGACAGCACTCTTTCTAAGATTGTAACTATATTCTTATGCCGGGCATTTGACTCTTCTATCAGCATTGTTTTTAAAGCGGAAAAACTCTGCATCGGAAGCAGAAAATTGGTTCGTAGGTATAAATTGCCGTGACCGAATAAAAAGTCCGGATGAAATACGAGCGAGTAATAAGTACAGTTACTGCCTTCTATACTATGAATAGAGTGCATCACATTCTGGTTGATGATAAATCCCTGTCCCGGATTTAAAATCTGGTCGTTATCCTCCGTTGTCACTCTGGCAGAGCCGCTGCGAATAAGAAGAATTTCCATCTCTTCATGCCAGTGCCAGCGGATGGAACGGGTATGTGCCTGGTCAAAGTCAACCTGATAAATGCTGACAGGATATTCTAAATTACCGTAATTACTTTGGTCATAAAAATTATCATTAGCTGTGGCAGAGTCCGTTTCTACAGGAACTGCCGCCTGTTTTTTCATGTCTTTATCCATTGTATGTCACTTCCTTATGGGTCGATTACTCATCAGTTACAATCATATCTTAGCCGGATTATAGCATAGTGAAGAAAGTAAGTCAAAACACCTCCTGATATCTGAATTTTTTATAGTTGACAGAATACCCCCAGTGGGTATATTATTGTACTACAAAGGATACCCTATGGGGGTATTGCCGCGGAGTATCAGCGTCGGGGAATATAAAGGAGAAGCGGATGGAGAAGAAGGAGCAACAGGAGCAACAGGAGCAACAGGAGCAACAGGAACAGCAGGAAACGGACTGTGCATGTTCGCATAAGACTAAAGAACGTTCCGATAAGGAATATCAGGATTTAATGAACAGACTGAAACGGATTGAGGGGCAGGTGCGCGGGATTCAGGGAATGCTTCAAAAAGATGCGTACTGCGCGGATGTACTGATGCAGGTTGCCGCAGTCAATGCCGCACTAAACAGCTTTAACAAGGCGCTGCTTGCTAATCATGTACGAACCTGCGTGGCGGATAATATTCGTGAGGGAAATGATGAGGTTATTGATGAATTGGTTATACTGTTACAGAAACTTATGAAATAGAAAAGGGGAATGATATCAAAATGGAGCAATATACAGTAACAGGCATGAGCTGTGCGGCATGCAGCGCGAGAGTGGAAAAAGCGGTATCGGGAGTGGACGGCGTTACGTCCTGCTCGGTCAGCCTGTTGACAAATTCCATGGGAGTAGAGGGCAGTGCGTCCGCAGAGGCAATTATTGCGGCGGTCGAGGCAGCCGGGTATGGCGCATCGAAAAAAGGCGCAGGCACTTCCGAAAGAGAGAGTGCGGGCAGCACCCCGGACTATGAGGATATGCTGGCAGATAAAGAAACGCCGATTCTGCAAAAGAGAATGCTTGCATCTCTTTGTCTGCTTTTGCCGCTCATGTATTTTTCTATGGGGCATATGATGTGGGGATGGAAAGTTCCGGCATTTTTTGAGGGCAATCATGTTGCTATGGGACTTTTGCAGATGCTTTTGACAATTGCGATTATGCTGATTAACCAGAAATTTTTCATAAGCGGTGTAAAAAGTGTTATGCACGGTGCGCCCAACATGGATACGCTTGTTGCGATGGGAGCGGGCGCGTCATTTATTTACAGTGTTTATGCGCTGTTTGCAATGACAGATGCACAGGTAAAAAACGATATGACGGCTGTAATGAGTTATATGGATGAGTTTTATTTTGAATCCGCCGCCATGATACTGACTTTGATTACGGTAGGAAAAATGCTGGAGTCGCGCTCTAAGGGCAAAACAACAGACGCCTTAAAAGGGCTGATGAAACTTGCGCCTAAGAAAGCGACAGTTATCAGGAATGGCGAAGAAATCGAAGTGGATATTGCCAAAGTGCAGAAAGGTGACGAATTTGTTGTCAGACCCGGTGAAAATATTCCGGTGGACGGCATTGTGATTGACGGTGTAAGTGCGGTAAATGAAGCGGCATTGACCGGAGAGAGCATTCCGGTTGATAAGCAGGTGGGAGATGACGTTTCCGCGGCTACTCTGAATCAATCGGGCTTCTTGCGCTGTCAGGCAACAAGAGTCGGAGAAGATACGACCCTTTCCCAGATTATCCAGATGGTCAGTGATGCGGCGGCAACGAAAGCGCCGATAGCGAAAGTGGCGGATAAAGTGTCCGGGATTTTTGTACCGGCAGTCATTGCGGTTGCCGTCCTGACAGGAGCAGTCTGGCTGCTTGTGGGAGAAAGTTTCGGGTTTGCACTGGGAAGAGCGATTTCGGTATTGGTAATAAGCTGTCCGTGCGCCCTTGGTCTGGCAACGCCGGTAGCTATTATGGTCGGAAACGGCATGGGAGCCAAAAACGGAATTATGTTTAAAACCGCCCAGTCATTGGAACAGACCGGAAAAATGCAGATTGCGGTATTGGATAAAACAGGGACCATTACGAGCGGTGAGCCTAAGGTAACGGATGTTTCACCGGCGAAAGAGTGTACGGAGGAGACGCTGCTTCGCCTTGCCTATGCACTGGAGCAAAAAAGCGAACACCCGCTTGCCGGCGCCATTGTGGAAATGGCAAAAGAACAGGGCATCCGCGAAGAAGTGGTAGAGGATTTTGCAGCCATACCGGGTAAGGGACTAAACGGTTTCCGGAATCAAGAAGAACTTGCAGGAGGAAATCTGGAATTTATTCAGGCGAAAGCAGCAGTGCCGGAAGGAGCGGTAAAGCAGGCGGAACGATTTGCCGGGGAGGGAAAAACGCCTTTGTTTTTCAGCAAGGGAAATGTTTTCCAGGGAATTATTGCCGTAGCGGATGTGATAAAAGAAGACAGTGCGAGGGCTGTGAAAGAACTACAGAATATGGGAATAAGAGTAGTTATGTTAACTGGAGACAACGAAAGAACAGCGCGTGCTATCGGAACACAGGCGGGTGTGGATGAAGTCATTGCAGGCGTTTTGCCGGACGGCAAGGAAAGCGTGATACGTAATTTGCAGGAAAGAGGAGCTGTTGTTATGGTCGGTGACGGCATTAACGATGCCCCGGCGCTGACAAGAGCGGACGTTGGAATTGCCATCGGAGCGGGAACGGATATTGCCATTGATGCGGCGGATATTGTACTCATGAAGAGCAGACTGAGCGATGTACCGGCGGCTATTCGGTTAAGCCGGGCAACACTGAAAAACATTCATGAAAATCTGTTCTGGGCGTTTTTTTACAATGTTATCGGGATTCCCCTTGCGGCGGGTCTGTGGTATCCTATATTCGGATGGAAACTGAATCCGATGTTTGGGGCGGCGGCAATGAGTCTGTCAAGTTTCTGTGTTGTCAGCAATGCATTGCGCTTAAACTTTTTCCAAATGTACAGTACAAAAAGAGATAAGAAAATAAGTCAAAAAGTAAATCAAAAAATAAATCAAAAGGAGAATGAGACAATGGAAAAAACAATGGAAATCAAAGGAATGATGTGCGGACACTGCGAAGCGGCAGTTAAGAAAGCTTTAGAGGCTTTGCCGGAAGTAAAAGAAGCGGCTGTCAGCCATGAAAAAGGAAGCGCAGTTGTTCAGCTTCAGGCGGAAGTTGCGGACGATGTGTTAAGAAAAGCCGTAGAAGAGCTGGATTATGAGGTTGTGACGATTGCGTAAAGAATCCATATATTATAGTGAGAGCGTTTAGATTGGAGCGCATAATGGATTCTCAAAAATTTGAAAATATCCTGAACCTTGCCTTGGATACCCCGGAGGAGGAACGGGAGAAATCACTGGAACTGAATATCGGTTATGAAAGAGAGGACAATACCTGGGAGCTTATCATAAAGTATCATGGTGATTTGCGGCAGGGGTTGTCCTCTCTTTTTCGTCTGCCGCAGGGGAATCTGATTCAGATAGAGGAACTGATAGCAGGCTACGCTATTTTGACTATGCCGGCATCTTTGATAGACGCACTGGCAGGAATAGAAGAAATTGAATATATTGAGAAGCCGAAAAGGCTTTTTTTTGATACATTGCAGGGAAAAATTGCTTCGTGCATCGCACCGGGCAGTCCGCTTGCCGATTCTTTACGCGGACAGGGCATTTTAGTGGCGGTCATTGATTCCGGTATTGCCTGGCGGAATAGAGATTTCCGCAATGTGGACGGAACGAGCAGAATCTTTTATTTGTGGGACCAGACGCTGCAGGCGGAGCGTGTCTGGGAGCGCATCACAGAACGGGAGCTGCTTCCGGAAGAAAGAAAGCAGGATTATGCGCCCCCGGAGGGATTTTTGACAGGGGTGGAGTTTGATAAGGCGCAGATTGACGAAGCATTGAGTGTTTCGACGGAAATAGACGGAAATTTACTGGTGCCAAGCGTAGATACATCGGGGCACGGAACAGCAGTTGCAGGTATTGCAGCAGGAAACGGGTTTTCATCCGATGGTGTTAATGCAGGAGTGGCGCCGGAAAGCGATTTGATTATTGTGAAGCTGGGGACGTCGAGAGCGGATTCTTTTCCGAGAACAACGGAATTGATGCGGGCGTTGACTTATGTGGTCAGAAAAGCACTGGAGTTACAAAGACCGCTGGCGGTCAATTTAAGTTTTGGGAATACATATGGTGCGCATAACGGTACTTCCCTGTTGGAGCGGTTTATTGATAATGTTTCGGAAATCGGCAGAAGCGTCATCTGTGTGGGAAGCGGCAATGAGGGAGCATCCGGAGGACATACCGGAGGAAGCGTGGGGGTAACGGCAAACGGAGCGGCAGGCGGGACGGGAGAGATAGCTGACGGGGCATCAGGGAGCGCTGCGCCGTCCGCAATAATAGAATTAGTCGTCGGGAATTATGAAACTGGTTTAAATGTGCAGCTCTGGAAGGATTATGCTGACCGTTACAGGGTGTATCTGCGCTCTCCTGTCGGCGAAGAATTCAGCGTAGATACGGACAGAGTGGGAAAACAGACCTATACTTTAGAGCAGACAAGGATTCTTTTATATAACGGGGAACCGGCGCCCTATATTACAAGTCAGGAGATTTATTTTGATTTTCTGCCGTTGGGAAATAGGAGTTATGTAAACAATGGCGTCTGGACTTTTATTCTGGAGCCGATTAAAACAGTAACGGGGAATTATACTTTTTATCTGCCGTCGGAAACTGTGCGTTCCGAACAGACACGCTTTGTCCGCCCAACGCCGGATGTAACGCTGACGATTCCCTCTACGGCATCGAAAGTGATAACGGTAGGCGCATATCAGACGGTGTTAGAGGCTTACGCGGACTTTTCCGGGCGCGGCTATCTGTACCAGGACCGTCTGGGAAGCCGCACGGAGGGGGCGTTTATCAAACCCGACCTTGCAGCGCCGGGAGTCGGCATTTTAGCGCCGACCAGAGAGGGAACTTACGCGGCGGTTTCCGGTACGTCGTTTGCTACGCCTTTTGTCACGGGAGCAGCGGCGCTTCTCATGCAGTGGGGCATTATAAACGGAAACGACCCGTATCTGTACGGAGAAAAAGTGAAAGCCTATCTTCGGAAAGGAGCGCAGCCGATACGGGGGGAGCGTGTGTACCCGAATGAGAGAGTGGGCTATGGGGCGCTGTGCTTAACATCAAGTCTGCCGATGTGAGGTGGGAAAATCTGCCGATTTAAGGTGAAAGTGTGTCAGGGTGAATGTAGAAGGTTTGGGTAATAAACACTTTATTTGACACATGGGTGTTGGATAAAGTGTTTGTTTATTAATTACAGTATTGTTTTGTATAGTACGAGCTCTTATCACTAAGGGTGCATAGCTTGAAAATTAGCAGCTATAATAATAATGCGAAAAATGAAGAAATATGCATAGCAGCTAAATATAAATACAAAATAGTAATTGACGAAAAATGTAGCAGCATATACAATGTAGAAAATGAAGTTTGTTTTATATCAATTAGAGAGGAAAATTGTTATGAGTATTAGGATAAAAGAATCATTTAAAAAGCAAATTGCGTTTGATCCTACAAAAGAGTCTGTTACTATGACTATTTCCACAATATGCCAAAATGTTAGAGATAATAAAATTGTTTTACCTATTTTCCAGACAGGCTTACGTTGGACTACTGCAAAAGTTGTAGAATTACTTAATTTTCAGCTTACTGGATTTGCGCCAGTATCACCGATTTCTATGTGTAAACTTGATTTTGGGTATACTGAGGACGAAAAAGTAGTCAATAAATTAGGAAAACAAATAAGCTTATTGGAAAGAGAGTATTTGGATAATCTTCGTGGTGAAGTCTATTCTTTAACGGATGGACAGCAAAGAGTTTCAACAAATTACAAGTGTTATGTAGGGCATGAAGATTATAAAAGTATTGTCTTAGATTTATCAAAAGGGAAATTTTTGGTTTTGCAAGAAGGTTCATTTCTAAATGAGGCACAGATACCAGTTGGCGTACTCTATAATCAGGATATGCAGGTGTTTATTCAGTATTTGGAAAAACATCCGGAACTTAGCGATTATAGAATTGGTAATTATGTTAATATTATTAGGAATAAGTTTTTGGGTTATAATTATACAATCAATTTTGCAAAGAATTTGTCTGAAAAAGAGCAAATCCGTTGGTTCGAAATATTGAATAATGCGGGAAGTAAAATTCCGTTAAAAGAAATGAATTTATCAAGATTAAAAACAAAGGATATAGATTATCATAAAGAATTTATTGAGCCTTTTATGGATTTAATTGAAGAATATGGATTTGAAGGGTATTTTCCAACGGAAGCAACGAAAGTTACCTATCCATTATCAGCATTAAATCCAGCGTATGATTATTTATTTGCAACAGAAAGAGCAAATAATATGGCACCGATTCCTTCAGATGTTAAGGAGAAAAAACTTTGTTTACTAGAAACGGCACAACTAAATGAATTGTTTAGAAGAACTCTGGATGCTCTTCAAAAGGTGTTGGTGTTTATTGAAGAAAATTGTCTGGAGCGATATCTTAGAAATCGACTGGAATATATTACTTTTGCAATAGGCTACTATATTTTTAATAATAATGAACTTTCAGATGACAAGAAAGAAAATTTAATACAGTGGTTTAAAAATACGAATTTTGTAAATATGCCTAATACTGAAAAACGTACGGTATATCAGAATCTGATAATAATGTAAAGGCTACGGTTAGCAGTATTTAAAATTTAAAAAATTTTCAGAATTTGGCACTGAAATTGCGGTGAAGATATAGCAATATACGATTAAAGTGGAAATATTAGCTTTTGAAAGACTTTTACAGTGTCAAAACAGTGCCAATTTTGGATGGCACTGATTAAAAGAAGAGCATTTTTTAGGGGTGCTATGGATTATGAATTTGGGAAAAGAATCGGAAACACTGGAATTTAAAAAGACAACTGGTGAATTGAAAGCAGCTATGATTTCAATTTCTTCTATATTGAATAAACATGGTGTTGGAACTTTGTATTTTGGGGTTAAACCAAATGGTGATGTAGTTGGACAGAACGTATCAGAATCATCGCTTCGGGATGTGTCCAGATTGATATATGAATCAATTAAACCGCAGATATATCCTATGATACAAGAAGAAATTTTAGATGAACATCATGTGATTAAGGTGGAGTTTAACGGAGAAGATTATCCCTATTCTGCGATGGGAAGATATTACCTGAGAACCGCAGATGAAGACAGGGAAGTAACGCCTGCAGAACTCAAGCAGTTTTTTATTGCAAATGAATATAAGGACAAATGGGAAAAGACAAAATCGAAGTGCCTTTCAAAACAGGTTGATAAACGAACAGTAAGAGAATTTTGTGAAAAAGCGATTTCCGTAGGACGTATGATAGATGGAAAATATACGACATCAATGGTATTGAAAAGATTCGGACTTGTGGATGGAGAGTATTTGACGAATGCCGGAAATGTTTTGTTTGGAAATTCGCATCCTGTGACTTTGAAGGTAGCCATTTTTGCAACAGATGAAAAGCTTACCTTTTTGGATATGAAAATGTATGAGGACAATATTTTGAATCTTCTAGGGATAGCCGAAACATACATTTTAAAAAATATAAATTGGAGTAGTGAGATTGTTGGGACTGAACGGGAAGAAATTCCTGAAATTCCGATTACAGCAATTAGAGAGATTTTAGCAAATAGCTTTGCTCATGCAGTGTATAATGGTAACACATGTCATGAGATTTGTATTCATCCAGATAAAGTAACGATTTATAGTCCGGGTTCCTTTGCGAGTCCATATAGTCCAGAAGATTATATCAATAAAAATCTTCAATCATCAATACGCAATGCAATGATTTCCAAAATATTGTATTTGAATAAGTCAATAGAGCAGTTTGGAAGTGGGTTTAAGCGTATTAATAGCTTGTGCAGAGAAGCAAAGATAAATTATTCCTATGAACTTTTAGATAATGGTTTTACATTTATTATTCACAGGAAAACAAAACATATTTCTGTAGATGTGAATAATTATAAGAAAAGTAATGGCACTGAAAATAATTTTTTTAATAGGAATGAACAGGCTGTTTATTGTTTGCTTGAGAGGAACCCATATTATACAAGACAGGAATTAGCGGAAGCTACGTCAAAGTCGCTAAGAACCATTCAACGTACTTTAGACTCACTTCGAGAAAAGCGATTAATAGAAAGAGTAGGCAGTGATAGATCGGGATATTGGAAGGTTAAGAGCAATAAAATGGTGTGAGCAGAATATTTTTCCCCGACTACATTGAAGAACTGCAGATATATAATCCTGCTTTAAAGTGGTCGGATTCGACCACTTTAAAAGTAAGGCATGTCAAAGATGATATAGAGGTCAAGGATTGAAGAGAGCTGAATGGTGGTTGCTGTTTGGCTCTTTTGGCTGTGGGTAGGCAGGCATAATATTTTACAACCACTATAGCAGCTGACGACTTTATACTTGCCTGCGTATGTTATGCTGGTGTAAACTTTAAACATAATGATAATAACAAATGCGGAGGTTGCAAAAGTTGAATCTAAAAAAATTGCTGACAACAAATTTTACAGAAATACATACTGAAAAGCTGGCGAGGATTTTGCTGGCAATATTTATTATCGTGTTTTCCATCTTTGTTTTGGCATATAAAGTCCCGGAAAGTGAGTTTGTACAGGAGACCCTTGATAATCTGGAAGAAAGCAAAACGACTGTTATGGAATTCTCCGGAGCGACAATATCCGTTTCTCTGGCAATTACGGCGCTTCCGGATGATTTTGGCAGTCCGTTAGCCAACACTATAGCGGATATGAATAAATATTGTATATTTATTTTTGCAGTTTTATATGTGGAAAAATTGATTGTTGTGGAAGGAATAAAGCTTTCATTTTTATATATCATACCGTTTGCATGCGGTCTTTATATACTGTCTGTGTTGTCCGGGAAATCAATATTTAAGGTTTTGGCATCAAAGTTTATGATTCTTGGTTTGGCAGTTGTACTTGTAATACCGATTAGTACACATATTACGGAAAACGTATGTGAAGATTATCTGGTTTATGTGGATGAAACAATATCGGAAGCTAATGACGGAGCCGAGAAGGTTAATAAAGTCATGGCTTCAGGCGATGAAGGAACAACCGTTTTTGAAAAACTTACCGATGCATTTAAAACTGCTGTTCAGGGAATATCAGATTTGCTGACATATTTTGAAAATGTCTTAAAAAAATGTGTTAATTCCATTGCAATTATGATCGTGACGACATTTGTTCTGCCAATGATTGTTTTGCTGTTCTTTCGGTGGCTGCTTAAGGAATTATTCAGTTTGAGTCCGTCGGCGGTGAACATCGTGCTGCCAAAAGAAAAGAATGGCGAGGAGGAAAAGTGATGAAGAGAGTGCTCTTAAATGCTTCCTGTGTTGTCTTGCTTGTTTTAATTGTCGGCATTCTGGTCTGGGGCAGGAACAATAAAATTGCAGTATTTCGTGAAATTTATGACGATGGAGTAGAGCAGATTGATTTAGATACCATTTATCTGGAAAACAGCGGTGTGGAAGTTGATTTCTCAGAGATTCTTCTGGGAAAACAAGAAGAGACAAGGAAGCTTATTGTCAGTACACAGGAGGCAACGGTATCGACTGAACTTTCGGACAGACTGCTGCAAAAACTTGATTTTGATTTCTTAAAGAAGACGCAGAAAGTCAGCTATACGGGGAAAGGTTATTTTGTTGTGGACCTCGACAATCTGACAAGGGAAGATATCATTGAAGATAAAGAAAACAGGATCATTACCATTAAAATCGGACACGCGTATCTTCAGACCATTGAGATAGACCCTGACAAAGTAATTGTTGGTGAAGTAAAAGAGGGATTATTGGCGCGCGGCGATATTGAGCTTAGCGTGAAAGATTATAACATAATTGAAAAGGAATTGCGAAGTCTGTTGGAGACAGAATTCAATACTGCCGAAAATGGACAGATAGCCGATAATCTTGCGCTGAGGATGGTCAGAGAAGTGTATGAGCCGGTTATCAAGGCTATTGACCAAAGATACAGTGTTGTGGTGGAATTTGAATGATGCCGGTTTGAGGTGACAGTCTGCCACGGTAGTTTCTTCCAGGCTCAAAACGTTGACATTTTGCGGGACATGTATTATAATATTATATCATTCTGACTACATGTAACATTGTATTGTATACAAGTATTCATGAAAGAGTGTAAAAGTATTTAGAAATCTATGGAGAGGAGAAAAAAATGAAAAAGAGAAAAGTGCAAAAACTGCTGGCGGTTCTTTTGTCAGCATCTATGGTATTCGGACTGACTGCCTGCGGTGATAGCGGCAGCGGAACAACCAATGAGACGCCGAATACCGACAGCAGTACAAATGAAACAGTTGAATCCACTGACAACAGCGGAAGTGAAGGAGAGACAGAAGCTGCTGAATCAGATGGTTATGCAGGACCTGATTGGGAATCTATTGATGCAATGGATTATGATGAAAAGTGCGACGCCCTGTATGACTACAACTTGGGCGAATTCAATGACTACTATCAGACAGCAAAAGAAGAGATAACAGATTTGGATAAGCGTATGGCGCTGATGGCTGTTGCTGAAGCTAAGCTGTTAGAGTCCGGCGTGTTCCAGCCTGTTCAGAGTAACGGGGGGGGATATGCCATGACCCGTATCGTACCTCGTACCGGAACAACAACTCTTTGGGGTTTGGATGAGTACAAGTGGTATACTTATCTGGTTACCAACGAACTGCTCCATTCGGAGGACAGAGCGGAACTGGTTTCCATATGGGGAGATTCCGCAACAGCGGACGAGTGGTTTACTAACGCAAAGGCTTTCCTGGATGAGAAAGGTTACACACTGACTGACACATATAACTATGAAATCAGCTATCAGCTGGTAACATGGGATGTTATCGCTACAAGTATGACCAGTGATTCTTACTTTATTTCATGTACTTATTCAGGATTGCTGGAATATGATGCGGTGAATCAGCAGCAGCCTGCTCTGGCTGAGAGCTATGAAGTTTCCGGTGACGGTCTGACTTATACTTTCCACATCCGTCCCGGCGTGAAATGGGTAGACCAGCAGGGTCGTGAGATCGGCGAAGTTACGGCAGACGACTGGGTTGCTTCCATGCAGCACGTGGCTGATAACGATGGTGAGCTGGGATATCTGATGACTACCACTGACGGATGCGGAATTAAGAATTATGACGCTTGGGTAAATGGTGAGATTTCAGATTTCTCAGAAGTAGGTGTTAAAGCTGTAGATGATTATACTCTGGAATACACACTGGAAGCTCCGTTCCCGGCTTTCTTGACTATGATGGGATATGGCTGTTTTGCTCCGCTGAACCGTTCTTTCTATAAGTCACAGGGCGGCACATTCTCAGCGGAAGGTGATGAATATACACCCGGTAATTACGGTACCGATCCCAGTCACATTGCATACTGCGGTCCTTATCTGGTTACAAATTACACGGAGAATAATGTTACCAGCTATAAAGCAAATCCTTCATACTGGAATGCGGATGCGGTAAACACTCCGAATATAAATATTTACTATAATGATGGTTCAGATCCGCTTCGTATGTATAACGATACGAAAGATAATAATTGTTCGGCATGCGGATTTAACTCTTCAGCTCTGGTGCAGGCACAGCAGGATATTCCGGATGGAGAGACAGAGACGTATTTCGATCTGTATAATTATGTATCCGCTACTGACGGTACAACTTTCTGCGGATGGGTAAATGTTAACCGTGCAACATGGACGAACTACAATGACACAAGCATTGGTGTTTCCGCTCAGACAGATGAAGATAAGTTAAGAACAAGAGAAGCACTGAGCAACCAGAATTTCCGTCTTGCTATGGCAATGGCATTTGACAGAGGAGCCTTTAATGCAACGGGCGTAGGAGAGGATCTGAAGTATGCCAGCCTTAGAAATTCCTATGTACCCGGTACTTTCCAGAATCTGGCTAATGATACAACAATCGATATCAATGGTGAGAGCGTTACTTTCAAAGCAGGCACCTATTATGGCGAGGTTATGCAGGCACAGTTGGATGCAGATGAAATACCGCTTACCGTATGGGATCCGTCAGCTGATGACGGTGTAGGTTCCGGCGATGGTTTTGACGGCTGGTATAATGCAACTAACGCTGTAGCATTTTTAGATGCTGCAATCGCTGAACTGGCAGAGGTTGGCGTGGAGGTTTCCGCAGAGAATCCGATTTATATTGATATACCTTGGGGTTCTTTCGCAGAATACTATTCTAACAGAGCCAATGCATACAAGCAGTCAGTTGAGAAGGTACTTGGCGGAAAGGTAGTTGTAAATCTGGTAGAATTCGATGATCAGACCAACTCTACCTATTCTTATTTCCGTACCAGTACCGGAGATGAAGCAAACTATGATGCTGCTCCCGGTACCAGCGGCTGGGGTCCTGACTACGGTGATGCGCAGACCTACCTTGATACGATTCAGCCTTATGGATATATGTGCAAGAATATCGGATTGTATTAAGATATAGCAGTGAAAATTTAAAGCACTGATGGAGGTGCGGGGGAGTCTTACTTCTCCGCACTTCATTGTATAGAACAGGGAAGGCACTTCATGGAGGGATAGGAAAGTGGCAAAATATATAGTGCAACGAATTATAAAGGGTATACTCTCTGCAATCTGTGTGGTAATTCTTATCATGATACTTGTTTACTCTTTGATGGACAGAGGCAATATCTTTGCCGGCGACACCAATTACACCAAGACGCAGAGTAATGCGAGAATTACTTATGAACAAAGCCGTTATCAGGCGTTTGGTTATGTGGATTATGTGAATTATTCGGACTATATTACCATGTTGGTAAAAAGAGGAGAACTTGACGAAGAAAACAGAAGCGATGCAGCGCTTATTGGACAGACGCCGGAAAAGGATAAAGAGATTGCGGCCGAATATATTCAGAAATTTACGGAAGAATATGAAAGCCAGGGTTATACCATTGTGCGTCTGGATGCGGATAAAAAAACCAACGGCAGGGTGAAAGACGGAGGACAGGCAGCTTTATTTGCTACCAGGGATAAACCTTTGTATACCCGTGTTGTTTCATATTTTACGGGAATGTTTTTCATTGATAACATTCATTATGTGGATGAATATACGGATATTGGAGAGCGTAAACTGACATTTACACTCTATGATCCGCTTTACGGCGGGGATAAATTTTCACCCGCTATTATCGGAAACGGAACCAAACATAGATATTTATTATATTTTGACAGTAAATTCCCTTATTTCCATCAGAATTTTCTGACGCTGAATTTGGGCGAATCTTATACTGTAAACCGTGGCGTGGATGTGTTTGAAACAATGACTGCATCCCAGGGTTCTTATGTGCTGAGCACCGTGAGTTATCCAACAGGTCATGTTGAGCAAAGCGCCGATAATCTGCATACCGCTACATATGCGGAAGGCTCTCTGGAGATGAACGATATATATGCTGCGCGGTTTACGGATGACTATACCAACACGATTACAAATAAAGGAAATATGTCGAAAATGGGATTTTCTTTTGTAATCGGCATTATATCGACTATAATCGCCTATGTTCTGGGGCTGCCAATCGGACTTTTGATGGCAAGATTCAAGGATGGCATTTTAGATAAAATCGGAACTGTATATATTATATTCATTATAGCAGTGCCTTCTCTGGCGTATATTTTCCTGTTTAAGGCGATTGGCGGAAGCATATTCAAATTACCGACACTGTTCAATATGGATTCGACCAGCAAACTTATGTATGTACTGCCCATTATATCGATGGCGCTTCCCAATATTGCCGGTCTGATGAAATGGATGCGGCGGTATATGATAGACCAGATGAACAGCGATTATGTGAAATTTGCCAGATCGGGAGGTCTTAGCGAGACGGAAATCTTTACGAAGCATATCTGGAAGAATGCGGCGATTCCGATTGTCCATGGTATTCCGGCAAGCGTTCTGGGTGCTATGGTAGGAGCGATTATCACCGAGCGCGTGTACTCCGTTCCCGGCGCAGGTAATCTGCTGACACAGGCAATCAACAAGTATGATAACGGCGTTATTGTAGGCGTTGCCCTGTTCTATGCGCTGTTGACGGTGACTTCCATTATTTTGGGAGATGTTTTGATAGCCAGTGTGGATCCGCGGATTTCATTTACATCGAAAGGCAGGTGATAGGAATGTATGAAGAATTGAAAAGTAAGACCGGCTTAAATAAAGAAGAACTGTTCAGCCGGGTGGCACATAGTGATACGGAGTCGGAAAAAATAGCGGCACCGAGGTATTCCTACTGGAAGTCGGTGTTCCGGGTGTTTTTCCGGAACAAAGTGAATATTGTTATTTTGGGTCTTCTGTTGTTTGTGGTTGCGTTCGCATACATATATCCTACGGTGACGGATTATGATCCTTATGCCAATCTGCTGGATACCGGAGCCAAGCATCTCTCCCCCAGTGATGCGATGGAACATTTTGAAGTCAGCTTAAAATGGATTCTCGGTTCAGGAGCCTCCGGAGAGCCGACCTTTGAGGCGGTCTGGAACGGAGCGAAAATCTCGATTTCCTTGGCGTTTATGTGCGCGGCCATCAATATGACTGTCGGCGTACTGCTGGGAGCGGTGTGGGGATTTTCCAAAAAAGTGGATATCATCATGACAGAGGTTTACAATATTATCGGAAATGTACCCATGCTTTTGATCATAGCGGTGCTTTCCATGTTGTTCTCGCCTTCTTTCTGGACTATGGTGCTTGCGCTTACCATAGTCGGATGGCTGAGCATAGCGTATTTTATCCGTACGCAGGTATTGATTATCCGTGACAGGGAATATAATCTGGCGTCCAGATGTCTGGGTACTTCCACGGTAAAGATTGCCCTGAAAAATATCCTGCCTTTTATGACATCGATAATTGTAACTTTGCTTGCAACAGAACTTCCGTCCTATATTTCCTATGAGGTGTTCTTAGCGTACATCGGATTGGGTATGAGTGAGATGTCCCTCGGGCGTATGATTTATGCGGCTGAAGCGGCCATGCTGACGCCGGGCTGGGAATTGGAATTCTGGGGTCCTGTAGCAGTTGTTTCCATCATCACGATCGTACTGTATGTGGTGGGACAGAATCTGGGCGATGCATCCGATCCCCGGACGCATATGTAGGAGGTAGAGCATGGAAAATAAAAAG
>CAZKOR010000015.1:0-33374 GCA_964554405.1 uncultured Bacteroides sp.
GAATTATTTTAGATAAATAGAAATATATATGCTTTCAGTTTGAATGATTTTTATTATATGAAATAAGTGTACCACAAATTATAATGGTTTTCAATATATTTTTGTGCAAAATTATGAATATGACAGCGGTGAAAATTTCCACCTGTGCGGTTGGATGCCCAAAGAGCATCCAACCTGACTCCTACATTCACAAAACTCGCGCTTATGTGCTTATGCGTCTGCTTACGCCTCCGCGTTTTGTTCATTTGGAGGTGGGAAAATTTCGTTGAGTAAATCACTCTATAAATTTCCTGTTGACTGTGCTAATGTTAAGCTGTACTCAACCAATGGAGGAAATGCGATATGACAAGGAAAGAGCAAAAAGAAGTCAAAAAAATGCAGATTATTCAGACGGCGTTGGATTTATTTATAGAGCGCGGATACTATGGGACAAAAACAAGCCAGATATCAAAACGCGCAGGAATCAGTGAAGGGCTGTTGTTCCATTATTTTCCGACAAAAGAAAATTTGTTAGAGGAGCTGATAAATATTGGACTAGATGGGATGCGAATGCCGATGCAGATAAATGCCAAAAACGGTCTGGATTTTTTCTATCAATTTACCGAAATGTTGTTTTTATATGCGAAAGAAAAGCCTTTTACAGCGAAGATGTTTGTATTTATGGGGAATGTGGTGTGGGCTGAGGACATACCGGAAAGGCTTCGTAAGCTGGCGTCTTCCGTAGATACGATTGCGTATAGCCAAAGCAAGGTGGAAGCAGGACAGAAGGACGGGAGTATTCGGGAGGGAGATGTAATGGCACTGTCAAATATGTACTGGTGTGCGATTCACGGAATTATGGAACAGTACGCACTGCGCCCTGAAATTCCGCTGCCGGAAGCGGGATGGGTGGTAGGAATGCTGCGAAGTGAAGGTTGAAAAATAAAAATATTAGAACAATTGATTTACAGAGCGTAAAACGCTTCGGAATGGAGGAAAACAATGAGTGAAAGTAAGAAAAAAATCGTAATCGTTGGCGGCGGTATTGCCGGGCTGACAGCAGGGATTTACGGAAGGCTGGAAGGTTATGAGGTGGATATTTATGAAAAAAATCCTATAGCCGGAGGTCAGTGTATGGGGTGGAACCGGAAAGGCTGTCATATTGATAACTGCATCCATTGGCTGACCGGAACGAAAAAGGGGACGTCTCTTCGTAAGGTATGGGAAACGGTAGGCGCATTGGAAGAAGATACAAAATTTGCGGACTGTGACAGTTTTTATACGAGCATTAAAGGTAACGCGCAGGTGACGCTGTGGAATGATTTGGAGAGGACAGAGACAGAGCTTCTCAAATTATCGCCGGAGGATGAAACGGAAATAAAGAAATTTATTGAGCATGTGAAATATGCGGCGGAATGTGAAATACCGGCTGAAAAACCTATGGATGCAATGGGAATTGGTGATTATATTCGTATGGGAGCTTCTATGGCAGACATGCCGAAGGTGACGAAGGAATACGGCTCCATTGATTTGCAGGAGATGGCGGGGCGCTTCAAGCATCCTGCGCTGAAAGCGCTGTTTACAGACTATATGCCAAAAGAATATATTGCAAGTTCATATCTTGTTTCTTATGCCACTATGGTATCCGGTAACGGTAAAATTCCGTTGGGCGGTTCTTTGGCAATGACAAACCGTATGGTAAAGCGTTTTGAACAGTTGGGAGGGAAATTACACTGCAATGCACCGGTATCACGGATTTTGATAAAAAATAAAAAAGCAGTAGGGATTGAAACA
Source organism: uncultured Bacteroides sp. (assembly GCA_964554405.1). Classification (GTDB taxonomy): domain Bacteria; phylum Bacillota; class Clostridia; order Lachnospirales; family Lachnospiraceae; genus UBA3282. Next base: position 1,774 of record CAZKOR010000015.1, read on the forward strand.
GCAGATAAACAAGCAGTGTCAGCGGATTATGTAATCTCGGCGGTAGATACGATGGAAATGTTTGCGAAGCTGATTGGAAAAGAATATATGGATCCAAAATGGCAGTCCTGTTATGCAGACATGGAAAAATATCCGCTCTTTAGCGCGGTTCAGGCTGCATTTATGGTAGACGAAGAGGCGTATGACGATAAAGGGACTATTTTCTTTGACTGTTCTCCTTTTGAAACAGGAGGAAAGAAAGTTGATAGAATTTCGGTGAAAAGTTATGAATATGAACCGGAATTTGCCCCAAAGGGAAAGGTAGTATTACAAGTAAATGTTCCGCAATTTGATAAGGAATACTTATATTGGAAAGGATTATCAAAAGAGGAATACGAAAAGCAGAAGAAAGAGGCAATAAAGGCAATCGAAGAGTGCTTATTAACGCAGTTTCCCAAACTGAAAGGACATATGGAATTTCTTGACTGCTGGACACCGCTCACTTATGAACGCTACTGCAACGCATATCATGGAGCATATATGAGTTTCATTACGAAAAAAGGCGTGAAGTCTTTCCGGGTGAAAGGAATGGTAAAAGGAGTTAAAAATCTGTATATTGCCAGCCAGTGGATTATGGCTCCTGGCGGACTTCCGGTAGCAGTAACAGCAGGCAAGTTTGCAATCTGGCGGATTGCAAAGAAAGAAAAATAATTGATTTTAAGGTAGTAGGCGTACGAAAAGTGCGCCTTTTTGTTTCAAACAGGTCATTCATGCCCATAAACAGATTATTACCTTGGCAGATTATGAAAAAACCTTTACTATGTATAAAATTCAAGATATAATTATATCATAAAAATGATATGGAGGTGTTTCGATGATAATTAAAGCATCAGCAGCATTGCGTAATGACTATACATCAATTTCTAATATTGCAAAAGAAACAAAAGAGCCTATATATATTACAAAAAATGGCGAAGGCGATTTAGTGCTTATGAGTATAGATGCCTTTGAAAAAAGGGAACAGATGCTTCGGCTTAAGGCAAAAGTTTTGCAGGCAGAGCAGGAACGCATTGACGGAGCGGCAACCCTCAGCATTTCCCAAGCAAGAAAGCAATTAAGGGAGAGAATAAATGGCATATAAGGTTGAAATTCTTCCTACTGCATGGGAGGACTTAAAATGTATTGAAGACTGGTACTTAATACAATTTGGCGTGGAAACGGCTTTAAAAGTAAGCGACCATATACTTGATGCGATTGAACGCTTGGAGTGTTTCCCTGATTCCGGCTCACTGACACCGGATGAGTGGTTGAATCAACAGGGATATAGAATGGTAATTTGTGGAAAACATGTTGTGATTTATAAACAGATTGAAAAAATAGTTTATATTTACCATATAGCTGACACTCAGACAGAGTATACGAAGTTATTTTATTAAATGTTAAAGGATTTTGGCGTACGAAAAGTGCGCCTTTTTTGTTCCAAACAGGTCATTCATGCCCATAAACAGGTTACCTGTCAAAAAAAATGCAAGTACAGGGACAATTATGGTATGATAGTAATGGTTTTATGAACATAAGGATGTCTCGCAGAGCGTGGCATCCGTTGTTTCGGCACAACACAGGAGAAAACAATGAAAGAACTACTAAAAAAGAAAAGTGTAAAAATTTCCTTATTATTTATTATTCTTCTGGTGATAATGGGCATCGTCGGTATCAATGTCCGCAGTGCGCAGAGACAGCGGGAATATGACGGGCATGTGGAAGCGGCGGAGAAATACCTGACGGAATTGGATTACGAAAAGGCAATTGCAGAATATACCATGGCATTTGAAATCGACCCGAAAGAAGAAGTAGTGGATGCGTTAGAGCAGACCTATCTTGCCTATGCACAGAGTCTGACTGATGCTGGGGATTATGATAAGGCAATCATTATTTTAGAAGAGGGATATGAAAAGATAGGGCGGGAGAGCGTTCAAAATAAGATAGAAGAGTTTCAGGTAATGCAGGAAGAAATGCTGGCTAAAGAAGCTGAGCAGCAGGAGCAGAAAAGGCTGGAAGAAGAACAGAGACGGATTGAAGAAGAACAGAGGGCAAGCGGTATGGTGGAGTTCCCGTTTCAGCTGGCGGATATCACGATCATGGGTTTTGATTTGTTTGAGAATCATTTTGCAGAGTTGGAAGCACTGTTTCCTCTCGAAGGGGGAGGAACGAATGGTTACGGCTATACTTCTGATGGATTGTACTATGAGATAGTCAATGAGGGAGGCGGAGGCAGATTTATACGCGTGAGTTTTGCAGGTAGGAATGGCAATTGGCTCTATCGTTTTGAAAACAATACTGCTATGCTTTATATAGACATGACTAGTTATGACAGTTATGTATTTGATTGCCCGGGACTTAATGTGCCGGTTACGGCAGGTGAAATCTACGAGGATTGGTGCCGTGTGATGCAGATAGACCGGATAAAAGAGAATAATCTGCGGCCGGAGGAACGTGACGACAGGGCTGGCATTTGGGGTGAGGCAGGGGATCTCCTTGTGTATGCACCTAATCCGGACTACGAGGATTGGCTTTTTTCATCAGGAGGATATCAGGGATTATACAGCGAGGATAGAAGAGATGGATACATAAGCTGTGAACTTCAATTTGCTACAACCAATCGACCGGTTTATAGAATCCACGTGGAAATAAACGATGGTATCATTACTCGTATTGTTTATCAAGCTGCATAAATTGCAGAATATATCACAAGAGAGGGACGCCCTGCGGGAAGATGGTTATAAGAATAATTCGGCACAACACAGGAGAAAACAATGAAAGAACTACTAAAAAAGAAAAGTGTAAAAATTTCCTTATTATTTATTATTCTTCTGGTGATAATGGGCATCGTCGGTATCAATGTCCGCAGTGCGCAGAGACAGCGGGAATATGATGCGCATATTGCGGAGGCGGAGAAATACCTGACAGAACTGGACTACGAGCAGGCGATAGCAGAATATACCATGGCATTTGAAATTGAGCCGAAAGAAGAAGTAGTGGATGCGTTAGAGCAGGCTTATCTTGCATATGCCCAGAGCTTGACTGATGCCGGGGATTATGACAAAACTGTCAGTATTTTAGAAGAGGGATATGAAAAGACTGGGCGGGAGAGCCTGCAAGATATGATAGAGGAACTTCAGGTAGTGCAGGAAGAAATTCGTGTTCAGGAAGCTGAACTGCAGGCGCAGAAACAGATGGAAGAGGAACAGCGTGCAAGCGGCATGATTGAATTCCCGTTTCAGATGACGGATATCACATTTATGGGATATGATTTGTTTGGGGATTATTTTGAGCAGTTGGAAGAACTATTTCTTGCCCATGCAGAAGGAGATGTAACTTGGCTTGAAAGAGATGAAGCGTATCCTATAGTTATAGGACATACTTCTGATGGCTGGAGGTTTGAAACACATAATTCCATAAGTGAGTATGATGATACAATGAGCAGAATAATATGGCTGCGTCAGGAAGAAAGGGGAAGGAAAAATGCATGGCATTATAGTGTAACGTACAGAAGCAACGGTTCTGTGCCCCGGCTTGATCTTACGGCTGATGCCAGCCGTGTGTTTGATTATGGGGAAATTAATGTGCCGGTTAAAACCGGTGAAACCTATGAAGATTGGTGCCGTGTGATGCAGATAAACCGGATAAAAGAGAATAATCTGCGACCGGAAGAACGTGACGGCATGGTTGGCATCTGGGATGAGGAAGGACATCTCCTTGCTAGCGGATATAGCGCTGAGGGCAATGAGAATTGGCTTTTTTCAACAGAATGGTATCAGGGAACATACACCGAGTACGATAGCGGAGATGGCTACAGATACAGCATATTTCATTTTACTAAACCCGGCGCTGATGTGGCAAGAGAAAAATGGTCAATTCATGCTATTCGGGCAACCATAAATGCGGATGGCGTCATTGAGGAAATTTACTATACGGGTTGGCCGATAGCAGAATAAATTACAAGAGAGGGGCGGCTATGAGCTGCATATTATCTGTTTACAGTACGAAAGCATTAAAAGAATATTTATTACCGGCAATTGACAACGCAGACAGTTCTATTATTATAAGCAAATCTGTTTTTGCGCTGGCACAGGATATTGTAATTCCGCTGGAGGTCATAGACGGGCAGTGGTTTATCCGCGAAATGCGTCTGTCGGTTGCCTATACCGTGTTACAGGAGAAATATTCCGGGCAGCCGCTTAAAAACGGTGATTTATTGATGCTTACGTTGCCGGAAGGGCAGATTATCAATATTATCGTTAAGGAAGTAGAAGCTTCTTTTGTCGTATATAAAAAATATGACATTAGTGAAATAGGTACAATTAAAATCGGTAAAGACAAAGACTGCGATATCCGGTATGATTTCTTAAATCTGATATCAGGAGAACATGGAATCATACGAAAAGAGGGAAGCCTGTATGTTGTGGAGGATACCGGAATTAACGGTATTTTCATTAATGATGTGCGGATGGCGGGGACGTGGCAGCTATCCTTTGGCGACCGTATTGATATTTATGGACTCCGAATGGTATTTCTTGGCGGTGTGCTTGCAGTGAACGAAGGCGTGGATGGTGTGAGTGTCAGAGCGGGAGCGCTGCCTGCGTTTCAGGTGGGTGATGTGGCTGGCAGCTTCGAATGCGTCCAAGAGGGTGCCGGTGCTGGCTGGAAGCCGGGAAAAACCGAAACAGGCCGCATGATCTTTCACCGTTCTCCAAGGAAACTGTATAAGCTTGAGAATGATACTATAGAGATAGAAGCGCCGCCTATCCGGCCGGTGAAGAATAAACAGAATATGGCGGCTGTGGCGGCGCCTGCGATGACAATGGCGCTGCCTATGCTGCTTGGGTGCAGTCTTATTATTTACAGTATCTGGACAGGCGGGGCAGACAGCAAAATGCTGATGCGTGCCGGACTGGCAGCGACCGCAGGTTCGGCACTCATCAGTGTGATGTGGTCTTTCATCAATATCTGGCGTAACTACAGAACGGATAAGGAGGAAGAAAAGCACAGGGCAGAGGCATATGGGGAATATCTTGTGAAATGTGCAGAGCTGATTAAGTCAAAGTATGATAAAAATGCGGCGGCGCTTAGAGAAGCCTATCCTCCTTCGGCGCAGTGCTGTGGGTATACAGAGGATTCAGTGGAGCTTTGGAGCAGAAATGCCGGTCACGAGGACATGCTTTTTGTGCGTCTGGGGCTCGGCGATGTTCCTTTTCAGGTTACAGTGAAAATACCCAAAGAAAATTTTGTCATAGGCAATGATTCTCTTGCTGAGAAACCCGGAATGATAAAAGAGCGTTACAGAATGCTTCATGAGGTTCCGGTTGGAGCAGACCTTTTAGAGCACAGGCTGATAGGTGTTTTTGGAGGGGAGAAGAAGCAGGGAGCAATTAAAATCATGTATAATATTGTTGCGCAGATTGCCGCAAATAACTGTTATACGGATGTAAAGCTGGTATTTGTCTATGATGAGAAGAAGTATGATAACAGCGATATCTGGCGTTTTGCCAAGTGGCTTCCCCATGTATGGTCGGAGGATAAAAAGACAAGATATGTAGCTAAGGGAAAGCCGGAGGCAGCGGATATTTTTTATGATCTGACAAAAGTATTCCGTATCAGACAGAGGGAAGAGGAAGAAAACGGCAGAAACAGGCGGAGGATTCCAAAGCCGTATTATGTGTTGATTATTGCTGATCCGGAGTTCTTAGAAGGGGAACTGATTTCACAATATATTTTTGAACCGAAAGAAGAATATGGACTGACAACGATACTTTTAGAAGACAGTTATGAGAAACTTCCCAATGTCTGTGATTATCTGATACAAAACAATGACGAATTTACAGGCATTCACAATATGGAAGATAACAATTCGGAAAAATTGCCGGTAAAATTTGATGCAGTTGCCGGAATCTCGCTGGAAGAACTGGGCAGGAGGCTTTCTAACATTGAAGTAGGTGAGCTGGAGGCAGGAGGAGAGGTACCGGGATTTTTAAGCTTTTTTGAGATGTATGGGATAGGCGGACTGGAAGAGTTAAATGTCATTGACAGGTGGCGCAGGAACAGAACCTATGAGAGTATGAAAGCGCTTGTGGGACATAAGGCAGGAGGCGCGCCCTGTTATCTGGATATTCATGAGAAATTTCATGGTCCACACGGATTGATAGCGGGAACGACAGGTTCCGGAAAATCAGAGCTGTTACAGACTTATATGCTCTCTATGGCAGTTAATTTCAGTCCGGATGATATTGGTTTTTTTGTGATTGATTATAAAGGCGGAGGTATGGCAAATCTATTATCAGGACTGCCTCATATGGTCGGGCATATATCCAACCTTTCCGGCAGTCAGGTACATCGCGCCATGGTGTCCATCAAGAGTGAAAACAGGCGCAGGCAAAGGATTTTTAACGAGTACGGCGTTAACAATATCAATTTATATACGAAGCTGTATAAAAATAATGAGGCCGGACTGCCCCTTCCCCATATCTTTATCATTATTGACGAGTTTGCGGAATTGAAGCGTGAAGAGCCGGAATTTATGGGAGAACTGATCAGCGTGGCACAGGTGGGACGCAGCCTTGGCATCCATTTGATACTGGCTACCCAGAAACCCGGCGGCACGGTGGATGACAATATCCGCAGCAATTCTAAATTCAGGTTATGCTTACGGGTACAGGATGGGCAGGACAGTGAAGATGTGCTGCACAAGCCGGATGCTGCGTACATCACACAGGCGGGGCGGTGTTACCTTCAGGTAGGCAATGACGAGTTGTATGAAATGTTCCAGACAGGTTATAGCGGCGCTGCTTACGACGGGGATGGCGCCATGGCTAAGACGGATATTGCAAGGATGCTTTCTGATACGGGAAAAACCGCTCTGATTGGGAAACGCACCAGAGTCAGGACTTCGGACACGGGCACTGCCGGAAAGAAGGAAAAGACCCAATTAAGTGCGGTGGTGGATTACCTTTCCGGGACGGCGAAGGAGCATGGATACAACCGCAAAATGCAGCTCTGGCTTCCGGTGCTGCCTGCAGAATTGTATCTGGAAGAGCTGGAAGGCTATGGAAAGACGGCATATCAGGATCATAAGTGGCGTTTGCGGGAAGAAAAATGGGGAATTAACGTGCACATGGGGCTGTGTGATAATCCGGCACAGCAGGAGCAGATACCGCTTGTGTTGGATTTGGCGGCAAATGGGCATTATGCCGTCTGTGGTACCGTAGTCAGCGGTAAGAGTACCTTTTTACAGACATTTGTGTATGCGATGATCTGCAAATATACGCCGGACGAAATCAATATTTACGGAATTGATTATGGAAGCCGGATGCTTGCGGCGTTTGAAAAGGCGCCCCATGTAGGCGGCATGATTTATGAAAATGAAAATGACAGGCTGGCGAAGTTTATCACGATGCTTTCAGGAATACTGGAAGAAAGAAAAGAACTGTTCCGCGGCGGCAATTACAGTCAGTATGTACAGGCAAACGGAAAAATTGTTCCGGCAGTCATTATCGTGCTTGATAACTTTGCGGGTTTTAGGAGCAAGACAGATGGATTGTATGATGACTTTTTTATCCGGCTTTCCAAGGATGGTGCAGGCTGCGGTGTTTATATCGTGCTGACGGCAGCGGGATTTGGGACACTGGAAATTCCCAGCCGCATCGGGGATAATTTCAGGTCTGTTGTCTCTCTGGAAATGGGAGATAAATTTCAGTATACGGATGTGATGCGGACGATGCATTTGGATGTATTTCCGGAGGAAAATGTGAAGGGACGCGGGCTTGCCCGGGTCGGGGAGTCCATACTGGAATTCCAGACAGCATTGGCAATTCGTGCAGAGGATGACTTTAAGCGTTCGGAAGCGATAGGAAAGCTTGCAATAGATATGGCAGATTCATGGACTGGGCAGCGGGCAAGGCGTATACCGGAAATTCCAAGAGATTTTAACTGGACAGAGTTTGCGCAGACGAAAGAGTTTCTTAAGATGCTGCAGGATGAAACACATCTTCCAATCGGATATGATGCGCAGAACGTAACAGTATATGGTGTGAATCTTTCTGAGACATATTGTTATCTGGTAGGCGGCAAAGCAAGGACGGGAAAGACCAATATGCTGAAAGTGCTGATGAGTTCCGCAGCTTTAAAAGGCGGCAGGATTGCAGTAATTGATTTTGAAGGGGAGCTTGCTTCGTTAAGTGACAGACTAAATGCGGAATATCTTACAGATGACGAGTCGTTATACCGGTATTTGAAAGAAGAGCTGATTCCTGTTTATCAGGAGCGGAACATTAAGAGACGTGCGCAGTCTGATAAGGGGCATAGCGGGCAGGAATTGACACAGGAAGAAAAGCTGTTTATATTTATTTCAGATTTACCGGAATTTATCAGACGAATATACTCGCCGTCAGACGGAGTAGGCAGGATGGAGGCAGTGATAGAAAACTTCTGGGATAAAGGGAGATGCCACGGCATTTTCTGGTTCGCCTGCCTGAATCCTGAGGATGCGAGCGCAGCGGCGGGCAGGAGGGCATATAAGCTGTTTACGGATGACAAGCGGGGCGCTTATTTCGGCGGTAATGTAACAGCACAGAAATTGTTTAATTTTGATGATATGCCTTATATGGAACAATTAAGACCGGAAAAACCGGGAGTGGCAATACTGCCCATGACAGAAGAAGAAACGGTAAGGAAGGTAGCGGTTCCTTTATGCAGGGAATGACCGCAGGAAAACGATATGATATCAATGCTCATCTATGACAGGATGAAAAAGGAACTTGAGATGCTTAAGGAAGCTGCAAAGAATCAGGCGGCACATTTAAGCGAAGAATACTGGAATATCATGCTTGCACAGACTCTAAAGGAAGCAGGGGAGCATGGAGAAACTATATCTTTACTCAATACCGCATGTATGGATATTACAGGAGAAGGGGACTTTACTTATGTAGAGGAAATGCGCAGGCGCTATCAGGAAATGTTTTTAATGATCATTGCGGATACCAGCATTTCACCTATGAAGTATGTCAGACCGGGAATCATGCCCACGTCCCTTTTGCTCCGTCCTTTTGAAGAGCAGGAGTTAATCAGGGTAATGAGGGAATTTATAGAAAGCTATCTGGAGCGTTTTGAGACAGGCGCAGGCAGTTTTGTTGTGGAGTCAAAAGAAGGAAAAATCCACATTCCCTTTGACAAGATATATTACTTTGAAGCAAGGGAAAAGAAGCTGTATATCCAGACGGACAGAGAGGAATATGGGTTTTATGGAACGATAGATAAACTGGGAGAGGAGCTGCCGCAGCATTTTATGAGATGTCACAGGAGCTTTATTGTAAATATCAGAAAAATCGAAAAGGTGATGCTTTCCCAGAACATCATTTATCTTTCGGAGGGCAGGGACGTACCGTTATCAAGGAGCTATAAAGCGGCATTAAAGGAGCTGGGACGAAATGGATGATAAAATGAATAAGAAATATTGTTTTACAGACCAGGAATTCCTGATACTTGCCGGAAGTCTGGGGATAAAGAGGTTGTATGGGTTAAAGCCGATAGAACCTGTGAAAAGGCAGGAAAGGGAAATATACCAACAGCTTTTCAGGATGACGAAAAAAGGCTTTCTGGAAGCTTTAGAGGACGGATATCTGGTGACGCCGGATATCAGGGAATTGTTCCGCTGCCTGAAGGACGCCGAAAGTGTGATTGTTATTTGTGCTATGGATGACACTTTTCCTGAGAAATGTATTTATTTAGGGGAGAAGGCGGTGCTGATTGAGCCAGGCGGGCTTTTGGGGAAATTTTTTAAGTGCAGCTATGATGTGCCGGAACAGATACGCAGCCTTCTTGGGGAAGACGGGGTGTTGTTTTCCCAGAATGTTGCAGATGACATTCTCTATGATGCCGCACCCGTCACCTCCGGACTTTTGGAGGATGAGGAACTTATAAGGCTGGCTGCCGGACTGGGGGATGCAGGCAGCATGGACAAGCGGGAGGAGTTCGGGAAATGCGGCGTGCACACCGTGATAGAGAAAAGAAACGTGCGGCATAATTCCCTGCAAAAAAGAATGTTCCTCGTAGAACGTCCGGTATATGACATCATACTGGTACAGGATGAGGAGAAAATAGAGATATTTCATTATTCCGGACAGCTATTGATGGAGTTTTTGCAAAGGTGGATGGAGGAAGAGGATATAGAATGATAATGGTAGATGTTTATGTGCCTGTTTTGGATAAAGAATATGATTTCTGCCTCAATCCGGATGTGAAGATAAGCACGGTGATTGAGGAGATTAGTGAAATGATTGCCCGCAAGGAGCATTCGCAGATTGCGGGAAATACAGAGAAAATGATATTGTGTGACAGGGAAGAAGGCAGGATACTGGATGGAACCAAAACATTAGGCGTCTGCCGGATACAGACGGGAAGCAGGCTGATGCTCGTATAAAAGGGATATTTTGTTTTTAACAGAAAGGATGAGTGTGATGTTTCAGGTAATGATCGTGCAGATGCGTAATAGCTGCCGTCAGATAGAACAGCAGGTGAGAGTTCTTTCCGGCATAGAGGAAGAACTGAAAAATGTGATACCGGCAGTATCATCCCTTAAGGGTATGGAAGATCTTGCCGGACAGATTAGAAAAAAGCTGGCGGATGTGCAGGAAGAGAAGCTTATTTTGCGACAGATGCTTCAGGTGCTCAGTAAGATTCTTATGAATTATGTAAGCTGTGAAAGCAGACTCATCAATGAATTTGAGCAGAACACCTATTATTTTCATCCAAGGGATATAGGGATTTTTCAGGTTCAAAAGGTGAGTGACCTGATTAGGTAAGGAGGCAAGTGTGGATATTCGGGAAATAGCAGTAGATACGAACACTTTACAAAACGATATCAGAGATATGCAGGATGCTCTTAGTAAAGTAAAAGAGAGGTCAGAGCGCATGTTTGACGGGTTTGATGCCTTAGGCGGCATGTGGGAGGGCGCTTCACATGATGCCGTCATCCGGCAGGAAAGGGCAGACAGGCAGAAGATGCAGGAATTTTGGGAAGTGATTGAAAGGCTGATAGAATGCATGCAGTATGCGGATAAGGAATATATATCCTGTGAAAATACTGTCAATTCTATCATCAAGACAATTCAGATATAGGAGGGCATAAAGATGACAGAAGCAAGTACAGGTGATATCATCTTAAAGGAAGCCCCGGAGCAGTTTAAGGAAAAGGCGGATCAGGTGTCACAGGAAATCAGTGCAATGACAGACGCTTTTGAGGAACTCGCGGCAGTTATTTCTAAAACGTCTCATTATTGGATTGGGGAAGCGGGTGACCATTACCGGATGCTTTATACGGAAAATAAAGAAGAGATTGAAGAAATGCTGAAAAGACTGGAGCAGCATCCGGGCTGGCTTTTGCAAAAAGCACAGGTCAGTGAACCGGACGGACCGGATAAAACGCAGCCCGCTCCGCTGCCGGGAGATATTATAATATAAAAAAAAGGGGTACAAAATGGCATCAAAAGAAAAAATAGAAACAGATTTTCAGACTGCTATGGCACAGGCGGATAAGATAGATGAGATTACCGAAAGGCTGTCGCAAGTTTCCGGGAAGAAGCTGGGAAACGCCTTGCAGGATTTATCCATGGGATGGAAAGGAGAAAACGCCTCTGCTTATTTAAGGAAAGGCGCAAAGCTTCAGGGCAGGATAAACAATTCTTCGCTGGAACTGCATAACATTGCGGAAGATATACGAAGCAGGGCAAGACGGATGTACGAAAAAGGACAAGACAGATGACTCCGGCTCAGGCTGCGGTCAAATGGAGGTTGAACATGATGAATAAGAAAACGGTAAAAGACGTGATAGCAGGAATATGGAGTCATGGCAGGGAATCGGGGCAACAACAAAAAAGCAGTATGGACAGGCTGCAGGAACTGCTGGAAGAAGACGACACATCCGGACAAGTGGACACGCTCCGTATCAAAAAGAACCCTGACGATACCCGCCGGATTTGGACGGGTGAGGCAAGAGAGCACACCCTGCATCTGACGGATTTAAAAAATCCGGGGCAGACTTTTCAGGTGCCGCTTACGGATTCCGTTATTATAGGAAGAAATGCAAACGAAGCAGACCTTGTCATTGATTATGACAGGTCGGTGTCCGGAAAGCATTGCCAAATATGCGAAAGGGACGGTAAATTCTATGTGAGGGATTTACAGTCATCAAACGGAAGCCTGTTAAACGGTATCCGGCTTTCGGATGAGATGGAGATTTATTCAGGAAGCATCCTGACACTTGGAAGATTGGAGATAAAAGTACAGATAAAATAAAGAAGCAGATGCAGGAGGAGCAGGTATGTTCTTCCTGTTTTTTTTATGCAAAAGATGGTTATTCATCCCCATAAACAGGTTGTCTGTCGGGAAAATGCGCTTTTGACGACAGATTATGCTACTGTTACAAAGTAAGAAATGTAGTGTGGATGAATCGGGGGTATCCCTATGTGGATGAGATTATTAATCTGTACAAAAGATGTTACATATGCGGAGCGGCTTTCTTCGCTCTTTGAGCGGGAGTATGGGGAAAAGATGGAGATATCTGTTTTCTCAGATATACGGTATTTTCAGGAAAGCGAGAAGAGCCGGAGTACGGATGTTGTTTTATTCGGTGAGGAATTTGAGAAGGAAGCTGTCGCGGTCAGCCGGAATATGCCGTGGGTGTGGGCTGTATTGGCTGCTCAGATTTACGAAGACGGAAATGACGATGTTGTCCGGATTGCAAAATATCAGCGGGTGGATATGCTGTATAAGGCAATTCTGGATCTCTATTCGCAGGGCGGAAGAGTGAGACGTTTTTCCGATTTAAACAATAACGGGAATGCCTGCAGGGTATATGGCTTTCTGTCAGCAGGCGGCGGAGTCGGAACGACTACTGTGGCAAGAGCGTATGCTGCAAAATGCGCATTGTATGAGAAAGTTTTATATCTGGATATGGGAATCTTGGGATTTGAATGGAAGCAGGATGAAACGGAACATGGAATGGATGAAATTCTGATAGCGCTTAAGAGCAGGAGGGATATCCTTCCTATTAAGCTGATGAGCGCCGTTTCTTCTACAAAAGAGAAAGTATCTGTCTATGCGTCTTGCAAAGATTCGCTGCATCTGCTTGAAGTGAGCGGAGAAGATATAGCACGTTTAGTCAATGCAATAAGGGGACTGGGAGAATATGACAAACTAATTCTGGATATCGGAAATCATTTTTCGGAGCGGGAGTTTGAGATGGCGGGGCAGGCTGACTGTCTGGTTTATGTAGCCGAGGACAATGATTGCGAAAGAAAGAAGTATGAGAAATTATGTCAGATATTTCAGTCGCTGGAACAGCGTGACGACGTGAAATTGCTTCGGAAAATGATGATTTTCAGAAATAAAGCGGTCAAAAAGGAGCAGATTGGATGGGGCGTTCAGGGAGCAAAAGAATGCGGATGGGCGCCGAAGATTGAAGGGGATTCTTTTGAGGCTGTAATCGATCGGATCATGCAGTCGGACGCTTTTGACAATATGGAGGGAAACGATGGCGAATGATATAAGGGAAGATGTTGACAAGATCAAGCGCCGGGTACTCGAATATTATGATTTTGCGGCAATGACAGATGAGCAGCTAGATGAAGCCGTCATGAAATGTATTGAGGAAGAGTATCGGAATCAGTACATTGATATGGCAAAGCGGGCGGACATTGCAGATCAGGTGTTCAGCAGTATCAGAGGGCTGGGCGTACTGGACTCCATATTGTACGATGATTCGATAACAGAAGTTATGATAAATGGATGTAAGGATATCTTTATTGAAAAGGCGGGTAAAGTTGTCCGTTTGCAGGAAGAATTCGAAGATGATGAACGGTTAAGTGATGTGATACAGAAAATCGTGGGCATGGCAGGAAGGGAAGTCAATGAGGCAAATCCTATCGTAGATACAAGACTTGCAGACGGTTCCCGTGTGAACGTGGTTTTACCGCCAATATCGTTAAAGGGGCCCATTGTTACGATTCGTAAGTTCTCCAAGGAACCTATGACAATAGAAAAGTTGATCGGCTACGGCTCTATCACGCAGGATATTGCAGATATACTGGAGGTGCTGGTGCGTGCAAAATACAACATTTTTATCTGTGGAGGAACCGGTTCCGGAAAGACTACTTTCCTCAATGCGCTGTCCAATTACATACCGCGGGACGAACGTGTTATTACCATAGAGGACTCGGCGGAATTGCAGATTACGGGTGTGGATAATCTGGTCAGCTTAGAGACAAGGAATGCCAATGCGGCGGGTGTGGGAGCAATCACGATTCGGGACCTGATTAAATCCGCCCTGAGAATGCGTCCGGAGCGGATTGTTGTAGGAGAAGTCAGAGGGGCGGAGGCATTGGATATGCTGCAGGCGATGAATACCGGACATGACGGTTCCCTCTCTACGGGTCATGCCAATTCCACCCATGATATGCTCAGCCGTCTGGAAACTATGGTGCTGACCGGAGCGGAAGGACTTCCCCTAGAAGCGGTGCGGCAGCAGATTGCCTCGGCGGTAGATATTATGATTCATCTGTCCAGACTGAGGGATAAGAGCAGAAAACTCATGGAAATCACGGAGATTGCAGGATATGAAAATGGTAAATTCATTTTAAATCCGCTCTATGAGTTCGTGGAAGATAAAGAAAAAAGTACGAAAGACAAGGTATGCGGCGGACTGCAGAGAACGGCAAATTCACTGGTACATACTATCAAATTGGAAAATGCCGGAATGAGTGTTGATATATAAGACGGATGCTCAGATGGGAGAAAACATGAAAAAGAAGGAAAAATATATCGAATATACGGGTTTGTTCCATAATGCCGCAGATTATGCAGCGTATCACATGAGAAAGGCGGATGTGGTAATCGGCGGACTAGCCGGAGCCCTTCTTAGCGGAGTGGTTGTACATATATTTTTTAGCATGCCCGTATTGACGGTTATCAGTGTTCCGCTGGGACTGTTCGGAGGAATCTTCGTCTATCGGGGGATGCTTTTAAATAAAAGAAAAAACAGACTGCTCATGCAGTTTCGGGATATGCTTGAGGCGGTCAGTTCCTCTCTGGGAAGCGGCAGAAATGTGAAAGACGCTTTTACGGGAGCATATGAGGATATGAAAAACCAATACGGCGAAGATGCCGATATCGTTGCGGAATTGCAGATAATTAAATCCGGCTTATATAACAATATTAACATCGAGGCATTATTACAGGATTTTGCAAAGAGAAGCCATGATGAAAATATCCAGAACTTTGCGGACGTGTTCTCTGTTGCAAACAGGCGGGGCGGTAATATCAGGCAGATTATTTACGAGACGAAGAACGTCATTAACGACAAAATCATGATAGAGCAGGAAATACGGACATTGATAAGCGGTAAAAAGAATGAGTTGAATATTATGATGGTACTGCCTCTTATTGTAGTGAGTCAGACTAAGTCGATGCAGGGAGATACTTCGGGAGATATTCTTTTTAGTTTCCTCGTAAAGATGGCTGCCCTTGCAATGTTTGTGATTGCTTATATCGTGGGACGAAAGATGATGGATATCAGAGTCTGAGTAAAGCTTTAGCAGCGCATGGGGCATGGAAAATGCTCCGGCAGGGAGGGATTATGGGAAACCTGATTTTATGTATTGTCGGAACAGTCTGGGCGGTTGGGTGGCTGATACTATATGTTAGTTGCGGAACGAAATATCAGACCTACATTGACAGTATCGACGGAAATGACTATTTCATGAAAAGCATGTACGGTGTAGGATACCGGATGATTGATTTGTTTCAGCTGGACATCGATACGCCTTATTTCCGCAAAAAAATGGGAAAACTGGGTGAAATGTACGGTAAGAAGTCGGCAAGGCTGTTAGTGCTGTCAGACTTGGCGGCGCAGATTACATACCTGATTACGCTGATTCCGTTCGGAATCTTTCTTGCGGTGATGACAAATGAACCCATGATTCTCATGATTGCGGCGGTGTTTGCTGCGTTTCTGGCGGCTTATATCGAATACGATAAAGGCTCTAAGGTAGATAAGAGAAGAGAGGAGATTTTGAAAGACTTTCCCCATCTGTTGTCCCAGCTTGCACTGCTCATCAACGCGGGCATGCCGCTCAGGGAAGCGCTTGAAACTGCTTCCAAGAAAGAAGAGGGCATCATCTATGAGCAGCTCCGCATTCTGTCGGACGATATGAGAAACGGCATACCGGAGTATGAGGCTCTTAGCGAATTTGCCGACCGGTGCGGCGTGGATGAAGTTCGTAAGCTGTCCGGTCTGATTATTCAGAATGTGAGGAAGGGAAGCTCGGAACTGGCTTCCGCATTACTTGAATTGTCGGGGGAGGTATGGCGGAACCGTACTTCTCAGGTAAGAGAACTGGGTGAAAAGGCATCCTCAAAACTGCTCATTCCGATTCTCATTATCTTCGGCGGAATCCTGATGATGGTAGTGGCGCCGATGTTTAAGGGGTTGAATTTTTAGTATATGGTCATTCCGGCAGGGAGTGATTTCCATATAGATTATGTATCGGGAATATTCCCGGCAATTATTATGAAGGAGGAAAAAATGATGTTACAGGAGAAAATGTTAGGCTATGAAGTGAAGGTCATGAATGGTCTTTGGAGAATGAAGGAGAATGTGAAAGAGGCAGTCCATGACTTCTTTACAACGGAGGATGGCGATACAAACTTTATTTCAATTATTATTGTACTGGTAATCGTGGTGGGGTTGGCAGTGTTTTTTAGAAAACAAATTGCAACGATTGTAAATAACATATGGACAAAGATTTTTAGCGATGCTGAGGGAGCGATTACCGGTGAAGAGGTGGAGGCACCTACTCTGGATTTTAAGTTTGACGAGGAATTTAAATAAAAATCACCAGCAGATTTTCAGACAAAGATTTAAGCCAGATTCATTAATGTAACAACCATTAATAACCAAGAAACTAATCATAAGGAAAAAGAACCATGAAGAAATTGTTTCCGGCAGCATTAATCCTGTGTATGCTCGGCGCGTGGGCGGCTATTCTGATGAGAAATGTCAGCGAAACCGAGAAATATGCGGAATATGAGGAATATTACAACAATGCGGTAACGGCATATGAGCAGGAATATTACATAGAAGCGTTAAGGTGGCTGAACAGGCTGGAGGCGGCGGAAGATGCCGTCCCCGCCTATGAGGCGGATGCGCTTAAGCGGGATGTATATCTGGAGCTTGGAGGGACAGACGCTTATCTGTCGCAGTGCTTTAAGATGATAGCTGCTTATCCTGAGACGGAGGAAAACTATGTCCGTGTAATAGAATACTACGAGCAGCAGGATAATCTGAATAAGCTGTATCAATATCTGCCCGTCTATGCGCAGTTGTGGCAGGAGAATGAAGAGTTTGCAAGACTGATTGGTGAGATGGACAAAAGATATGAATACAGAAAAACCGGATATTATGATGTCCGTTATGCCACGGCTTCCCTGTTGGATATTCAGAGAATAGAATTCAGCCTGTCAGAATACGGCGGTAAGCTCGTGGAGAGGAAGCTGTGCAGGAGCGACGGTGGTGATGTGTTTGACCGGGGATATACCAGAATGGAGGTATCTCTGGCGGGAAACAGTTGTTTCGTCTGTGATCAGGAAGGTGTCTGGAAACTGGTGGATTTGTCCAATCATCTGCTGGCACGCAATAACGATGTTTCGTTTACGGAAGTGGGAAGACTCTCCGCCGAGAATATAGCCAAGGCACAGATTAACGGAGAATACCACTTTATCAATCATAAGATGAAAGTCTCTGATTTGGCGTGGGAAGATGCGGGCACTTTCTATGAAGGTGTCAATGCAGTTAAGAAGAATGGCGGATGGGCGCTTGTGACAGCGGATTCATGGACTGCGGTCACGGAGTTCCCTTACAGTGATATTGTAAGAAACTCACTGGATGCGTGTTGCGTAGGGGGAATCTGTGCCGTGGCGGATCAGAGCGGTTATTATCTGTTAGATGCCGCCACAGGGGAGCCGGTATCGGAAAACCGCTATGAAGAGTTGAAAGCTTTTGAGGGCAGCCAGCCTACGGCATATAGAAGCGGCACAAAGTGGGGATTTGTAAACCGTCAGGGGGATATCTATATAGAAGCGTGCTTTGAAGATGCCAAGCCTTTCAGGAACGGATACGCCGCCGTAAAGCAGAACGGATTATGGGGATATGTAGACCGGAACGGCACGATGATTGTGGAGCCGCAGTTTCAGGATGCGCTTTATGTGATGTCAAACGGCATTGCTTATGTACAGAATGAGCTGGGATACTGGGATTATATCAGAATAGAGAAATTATATTATGAAAGCCAGCGGAATTGATGGAGATACAGGCGGGTGAGGGTGGAGTATGTTATATGCGGTCGCATTTAGTGCGGTACAGGTATTGTTGGTCAGATATATCTGGCTTCGCACCGGAGCATTGGAAAAAGAAAAAGGCAGGATGGATTTAGCTGCGTCTTTTGGTGTGGGACTTTTGGCATTGGTTATGAATCTGTTGTTGTTAAACAGACAGTTTGAGCCTGTAAAATGCATTAATCTCATGATGGTCTTTGCGGTTCTTGCCATGGCAGCAGGAATCGATTATAAGAAATATCTGATTCCCAACAAACTCATTCTTGCAGGGATAGCGGGCAGGGTACTGCTCCTTGCGGCGGAGGCAGCGGTAAACCGCGGCGCCATCAAGTATACACTGCTCCTGTCCTTTACAGGACTTATTCTCGGGCTGCTTTTTATGTTGTTTCTGGCATTTATCACGCGGCGCGGAATCGGGTATGGAGATGTCAAGCTGTTTGCATGGCTCGGATTCAGCGTGGGGATTATGGATGCTTATTATATCTTGTTTTACAGCGTATTGTTTGCCGCTGTGTCAGGTGTTTTTCTGTTGGCATTGCACAAAGCGGACCGGAAGAAGAAGCTGCCCTTTGCTCCTTTTATCTTTGCAGGATGCTATGTGGTATTTGTGATGTCGTTGCTGCAAGGGTAGGTGAATATCCGGACAAGGAGGGGCGGATGAAAAGAGAAGAAAATGAAGAAGGAATGATCATGGTGGAAGCCATATATGTAGTGGTAATAACGATTGTGGTCATTTTTTTTGCGATTAACGTAGGCGTGGTGTTTCATAACCGGATGGTCGTCACCGCAGTGGCGGACGAAGCAGCAGCCAGTGTGGCGGAAGTGTATAAGGCTCTTGACAAAGAACCGTTCTATGCTTATACGGATGCGGATGATTTTCAGCATATCGATCCGTACAGATATCTGAACTTTGGAGGTATTTATAAGACTACGACGGAGAGCAAAGCAAAGTGGTATGCAAGTTATCTGATTTACAATTCGGAATTTGCGGCGCAGAGAAGTAAAAACTTTGAGGATGATGTTGTAACGAAATTGGAGAAAAATAGAATCGGGCAGCAGGTATTGCATGTGACGATTAAGAGAAAATACCCGGTGTTTGACATGAACCCGGTGGCGTTTTTCGGTCTTGACCCGGAATATGAGGCGGAAGCGACGGGAACGGCGGTGTGTTATGACGTTATTCACCAGATGAACAAGACGGCTTTTATCGATGAGCTTCAGGATAAAGTTGCGGATAATGCAGTCGGTCATATAATTGGTAACATACTGGATACCATTGAAGCGGTCAAAGGGGCGCTTGAGTAAGAAGATTGCGGAAGGAGCAGTAAAAAATGCTGGAATATTTTATTAAAAACAGACGCGGCTCAATTACCGTGATGCTGTCAATTATATTGATTGCGGCATTGTCTTTAAACTCATCGCTGATTGAGATGGCAAAATACCGCAGTATGGAGCGGCTGTATAAAGAGATGAGCGAGAATGCGGCATTTTCTCTCTTATCGTATTACGACAGGGATTTATATGAGAATTTTGGATTTCTGGCGTTGGAACATGATGTGGGAGAGGAAGAACTGCTGCGGTATCTGCAGATGAATCTGACAGGATTTGGCAGCGAACTGGATTTAAATCGTGCGGATATCCTTGCTAATGTCATAAGCGATGATGTGGATGTGGCACGGCTTTACCCACTGTCACAAAAGGATGTGTATGTCGCTCAGATGATGGAGTTTGGCGCATACCGTGCGCCCGTATTTTTAGCCAACAATATGCTTAATATAGAAGATACAATGAATGAATTAATAGAAAGTCTGGAGAAGGCGCTTCCGATTCTTAATTTATTCGATCAGCTTAGCGGCATAATTGAAGCGTATGTAGAGACGGTAATCTGCCTGCAGGAGTATTTGGATTCGGCGGTGAAACTGAAGGCACAGGCGTTGGAGTATCCGTTCAAGCTTGCCAGTTACGATGCTGCCGTATCCGAAATGAATGATTTTATAGGCGGTTATGAAGGTGAAAAGGATGAGAATTATGAAAGTCAGCTTTGGACGCTGAAGGAGGAGGCGGCGGAGAATGCCGCGGAGTTCCAAAAATTTCTTACAGAGGGTTTGATTCCTGCTTTGGACGACTACAGCGAAAAAATGGAGGCCTACATAACAGCTTATGATAATTTTCTCAACACGAATGCGGAAGCATTACTTGCGACGATGGATATAGGTTTGGAGCAGGAAATTGATGATGCGGAAAATGCGCATAAAGACACTGCAGATCTGGAGACTGCAAAAAATTTTGTTGGTAAGATAAAGGAGAATATGGGAGAAGGACAGGGACTGTTTGCTGACATACGTTCTTCTATCGAGCAGGCTTCTGCAGATAAGTTGGAGGATGCCGGAAAAAAACTGGAAGAGCAGGTATCTAAGCTGAGTGTTCCTGTGGAGGACTTGGAGCAGTTGGATCTTGTGATGGAACTGGACATAGTAGAGGAAAATACATTGTCGCTTTTGTTGGACAGCATTATTGGTGTTGCCGATGTTTTGGAAAAGATGGTGATAGGTCTGGCAGAAGCGATAAAGACGATTGTGGAAGGAGTCGGAGCATTGATGCTTGCTTTTACGGTCCCTCAGTTTGACATAGATATGAATCATACGATTAGTAATAGTAATAAGGTATATTTGGGTCCGACAGTTAATCCTTATGAAGAAGAGGATAGAAAGGCTGTAGAAGAGATGATCGAGGATTCGGAAGAAGTCGCAAAAGTGGATAATTCCATGCTTGAAATTGCCATGCAAAATCTGTTGGATACGGAAAAGGAATTTCTGGCGGCATGTGGCAATCTGAATAGTAATCCTTTAGATCCTGTCGGGATGCTGCGCTCACTTAAAAATTTAGCTGTTTCAGTGAAGAATTTTATTACAGCTGTTATCGAGATGATTAAAGCGTTTATATATCTTACAGCGGGTGATTTGATGACAATGATTTACCGGAAATTGTATGCAACAGTTTATGCCACTGAGATGTTCAGCAATCGTGTTACGGATTTAAACAGTGATACAAGGTTAAATGGCAGCAGTTTCTTTCAGGAGTCGGACTATGCCAATCCGTACAGTTGTTTTGTGCAGGCGGACGCAGAGTATATATATTGTGGATTTAACCATGAGATAGCTAATCAGTCGGGAGTTTATGACAGTATGTTGATGTTTCGGATGCTGTGTAATATCACCTCTGTCCTGACGGATGAGGAATTGATGGCTATCCTTGCTGATTTGGCGGCAATCCCGATTGTCGGGTGGATAGTGGCTATAGTGATTATACTTGTCAAACTGATTCTGGAAGCATGGGTTGATATGATTCAGATGATTTATGCGAAAGGAGAAGTGGATATTCTGAAACTTGACGGCGGTTATTTTTCTCTGGACGGCAGCGGGATTGAGGATCTGAAGGGAATGGTTGAGGATGTCATAAAGGAACAGACCGGGGTGAAAGTAAATATTAAAAACAAGGACAGTGGCAAAGGCGAAGACAAAAGTATGGCTGATGAATATGCAGAGGGCCTGCTTAAGTGGAGTTACAAAGACCATCTCTTTGTGCTGATGCTGCTGTTTACTCCAAGAGATAAGATTTATCAAAACACCGCCACACTGATTGAGACACAGCTTCAGCAGAAAAAATTAAACGATGGTGCAGATTATTTCTTTACGCTTGACGATATGGCGACTTATATACGGGTGGATACAGTGGCGGAATATCAGCCGTTATTGCCGGTTCCGGTTATTCCCGGATTAAATGGCACGGGCATTAAGCTCAGGGCGGTGCATTACAGCGGTTATTAGTATGAGTGTTTCAAATCGGAGGCAAAGATGAAGAAAAGACAAGAGGGAATCCTGACGGTGGAGGCAGCCATATCACTGACCATATATCTGTTTGCCATGATGTTTCTTGTAAATGTCGGGCAGGTATACCGGGCGCAGAATTATATGGCGCACGGATTGATGCAGACAGGGCAGATGCTGGCATTTTCCAGCTATGAGTATGGGAAGGACACGACGATGTCTAAATTAGGCGACGGGTTCATGAGTCTGGTTACGCACCTGTTTAGTCTGGTAGGCGGCAGTATACTGGATGATAGTATACTGGATGAATCAAATATCAAACAGGCATGGAGGTACGGCAGATATCCGGAGGCAGTAAAAACCGCCTTTGGCTATTGTGCGGGCGAGGATACCGCGGCAACGAACGAATATCTGAAACAGTACGGGATAAGCGGCAGTATTGATTCCATTGATTTTTCAAAAACATGCCGCAAAGGGAGAGACTTGTGCATTCAGGCAGAGTACACAGTCAAGCTGCCGTTTGCCTTTTTTAATATCAGTGAAATTAAGATGCATCAGCAGATTGTCTGCGGACTGTGGGAGTAATAAGGGAGGAAGCATATGGAAGAGAGAATGATAAACGGCAGGAGAAATTTTGTCTATGATGTGCCGGATGGTATGGAAATCGAGACGGTAGCATTGGGAATGTTGGAACAGAATGAAATAAAAGGACTGCTTCCTTTCAGGATGATACAGCAGGATGCAGAGCGGTACTTCCGATATGATGCGCAGCGGGGAATCTCACTTGCCGAATGGCTTGGGAAGGTACGCACCAGAAAAGAAGTTCTGGAATTGACTGAGAGCATTCTGGAAGCCGGGGAAGAAGCGGAACACTATCTTCTGGAAACAGACCATTTGTGCACACAGATATCTTATCTCAGAACAGAGGGCAATTCCTGCAGGATGGCGTATATTCCGCTCACAGATTACCGTGAAGGAAATCTGACGGAACTTGTACGGCAGATTTGGGAGCAGATTAAATATGCGCTGGATGAAGATTATACCTATATTTTCGACCTTTTAAATGCTTTTGGACGTAAAGATATACGGGATATATCGGAATTGCGAAGATGGGTTCGTATGCTGCAAAACGGGGAATCTTCACCGGGGATGATGCGGTCTGAGAGGACTATGGCGGAGTCAGAAAAACCGGTTATACAGCCTGAGGAACCGATGACGTCTGCTAATGACGGCAGCTTAGGTATGCCGCCCCGGAAGAAAAAAAGTGATAAAAAACATCACCTCTTTGGCCCCGGAAAAAAACAGGATAAAAAACCGGCTGTACAGATGGCAATACAGTCGGAGCAGGAACAATACATACAGCCTGTAAGGAAAAAATATTATAACGAGATTGTGGATAACGAAGAGACAGTACTGGTGGCTTCGGAGGAGAGAGGATATTTGATTCGGAAAAGCAGCGGGCAGGAATATCTTCTGGAAAACAGTACATATGTGATAGGAAGTGGCGGGCAGGCGGACATTTCTATCGACATCAATTCCGCGGTCAGCAGAAAACATGCGGAAATCGGGAAGGATGAGAACGGCTTTTTTTACATAAGGGATTTAAATTCTACGAATGGAACTTTTGTAGGCGGAGAGCGGCTTGTGCCGGGCAGGACGCATCCTGTGGGCGATGGCGCGAGGATAAAACTGGCAAACGAAGAATTTTATTTTGAGTTGAGGAGAAGATGATATGTTCGGATGGAACAAAACTAATAAGAAATGGTTTAGGACGATGCTGCTGGCATGCTGTATGATAGGAATGCCTGCCCTCTTAGCGCTCACGGTTCGCGCGGCGGGACAGACAGAAATTATGCAGTCGGCGGTGGATGGAAACAACTTGCATCTGTATATCAGAGAATTGGCGGAAGAAAGTACTCTGACAGGACAGATTGCCCAGACCAAGGCAGAGATAACAGATGTTATAGAAACGCCTATTATCCATACGATTGTACTGTTAGATAATTCTCTGTCAATCACGGAGCAGAATCAGGTAAAAGCGCGGGAGATACTTTCAGCGTATGTGCAGGGGAAAGCAGAGACGGAGCAAATTACGATTGCCACGTTTGGCGAGGATATCAAATATCTGGCGGAACGCGAGACGGATGCTGATAAGCTGATTGAAGCAATGAACAGCGTGGTGCATGAAAATCAGGATTCTTTCCTATCCGATATTTTGTATGATGAGATTATAAAATTAGAAAATGATAAAGAATACACGAGATTTATCGTGGTGGCTGACGGAGTGGATAACAAGGCAATCGGCTATACGAAGGAAGAACTGCAGGAGCTTTTAAAAAAGAAGAATTATCCTGTCTATGCCTTAGGATGCGCATATAAGAACAACACTGCGGAATTGGAGAATTTTTTTGCTATTGCAAGGATGACAAAAGGGAATTATTTTCTGTTAGATGATATGGAAGATACCTTTGCGGTTGTTTCCGGACTTGCAGAGCGGATAAGCCGGGTGACATTGGAAATTCCGGACGGGTGCAGGGACGGCGGCGAGAAAAGCATATTATTGTCAATCGGGACGAATGATGGAGTGACAGAATTGACTGCCAGTGCATCCATGCCTTTTCAGATTAAAGAAGAGCCTGAACCTGTGGTGACAGAACCCGAACCGGAACCTGTGGCGGCAGAACCGGAACCTGTAGTAGTAGAACCCGAACCGGAAGAGCCTGAGCCTGAGGAGGATGCTTCGGGAATCGACCCGGTGACGGTTGTTGCTGCAATCGTGATTGTCTGTGCGATAGTTTTGCTGGTGCTTCAGAAAATTATGAAAAATGGTAAGAGCAAAGAGAAAGCGCCCGATAAGAAAAAGAAGAAGGAAGTTGTGGCGGCAGCAGTACAGGGCGATGAGCCTACCGTAATGCTGCAGGAGGAAGAGCATACCATGTTTCTTTCTCAAAATGATGCAGGTTATATTGTCGTACTCAAGGATAAAAATGCGCCGGATAAGATTTTCCGGTATCCGTTGATGGACAGAGTCGTTATTGGCAGGAAAAACGAGCCCGGTGTCAATATTGTATTAAGCTATGACAGTTCAGTGTCGGGACGGCATTGTGAGATTACGATTTCAGGCGATCATTTCTATGTGGAAGACCTTCATTCGTCGAATAAAACGTATCTAAACGGTGAGATAGTGGAAGGACGGATGGAGTTTCAACCGGGCAGCAATTTGAGAATCGGAAGACTGGAAATGGTTGTGGATATTGCGAAAAGGTAGGAAGATGAGGATAGAGTATTGCGGAGTATGCGATAAAGGTGCAGTGCGTGAAGTGAATCAGGATGCAATATTCATGGATGCCGGAGAAGATATGGCGCTTTTTGCAGTAGCGGACGGAATGGGCGGACATATGTACGGGGAGGCGGCAAGCGGCATTATTGTGACGCAGCTGCGGCGGTGGTGGGAACAGTGCAGGGGAGTTTCACATCAGACCGTAAATTTGGAGAATTTTGACGGAATCGTATGTTCACTGCGGGAGCAGATTGCATATGCCAACAGAATGATTTACGAGCAGTATAATAACGGGACGGACATCTGCGGTTCCACGATAGCAGTATTGTTAATATGGGGGAGCGATTATTACATCCTCTCTTGTGGAGACAGTCGTATTTATTACTTAAAAGGACTGCGCTGCGGGCAGATAACTGTGGATGATGTGTGGGAGAATCAGCCGCACATCATTGCATCTTATGAGCCCCGGCAGATAAGAGAACATGCTTATTACGGAAAACTGGTTCGTGCGGTAGGGGTTTCAAAGAATGCAAAATTAAATGAACAGACAGATGTATTAGTAAGCGGCGGACGTTTTCTTTTGTGCAGCGACGGACTTTATAAAATGTGCAGGGAGAAAGAAATCAGGAGAGTACTGAGACGTTATAAAGGAAATCGAAACGGGGATAAACTGCTGAAACAGATGATACGGAGAGTATATGCGGACGGTGCAAGGGATAATACTTCTGCGATACTGGTGCGTTGGAAAAGAAATTGATGCAGGATCAGATATTTACAGTTCTGATATTATGATATAATAGATGATGACTGGAATAGATAAAGGAGACGTGAAATGAAAGAACTGTTGAAAAAGAAAAGCGTTAAAATAGCGCTTTTGCTAATTGTATTACTGGTAGTAATAGGAATTGTGGGCATCAATGTCCGAAGCGCCGGACCCAAACGGGAATATAACAGGCATATTGAAGCTGCGGAGAAATACTTGACGGAATTGGACTATGAACAGGCAATCGCAGAATATACGCTGGCATTGGAAATTGAGCCGAACTCAGAAGAAGTACTGGATGCATTGGAGCAGACCTATCTTACCTATGCCCAGACTTTTGTTGATGCGGGAGATTATGAGAAAGCTGTCAGTATTTTGGAAGAAGGTTACAGTCTGTTAGGCGAAGGTGCATCGGTAAAGGTGGAACTGGTAGAAATGCATTTAGACTTTGCAATGCAATGTGCAGAAGAAAGAGCCTACGAAAAAAGCCTGAATCAATATGATAGATTACTGGAACTGGATGGGGAAAATGAAGAGGTCCAGATCGGTATGGAAAATTGCATGGAGCAGTATATAAGCAGTTTGTTGAAAGAAGAAAAATATGATGTGATAAAAGAACTTGCCCAAAAATATCAGGATAATGAGCAGGTTATGGAGGTGTTGACATCTTGTTTGAAGGCGTATATAGATACTCTGATGGAAGAGGAAAAATATGATGAAATAAGAGAACTGATTGCGTTGTATGAGGGGATAGTTCCCGGAATAGATTTTGAGGAAATATTAAAGGAAATTGAAGCGAAAGAAGAAGAGGCGCGACTGGCAGAGGAGGCACGTTTAGCAGAAGAGGCACGACTGGCAGAGGAAGCACGTTTAGCGGAAGAGGCACGACTGGCAGAGGAAGCACGTTTAGCGGAAGAGGCACGACTGGCAGAGGAAGCACGTTTAGCAGAAGAAGCAAGCACAGCACAGGCATCTTCTGTGACAGAAACGGAAGCAAATGCCAGTACTCAGAAATACAGCGATTCTGAAATTCCTTACTTTATAAGAGGGGCAGATCACAAAATATTTTATTGGTTATGGTCGGATGAAGAGAAACAGACATATAAAGAAATGTGGGAACAGTATTGGGGTGATTTGACAAATTGGCCCTATGGTTAACTTTCATGATAAAGGAGACGTGGCATGAAAGAACTGCTGAAAAAGAAAAGCGTTAAAATAGCGCTTTTGCTTATTGTTTTACTGGTAGTAATAGGAATCGTGGGCATTAATGTCCGAAGTGCGCAGAGAGGTAAGGATTATAACGCACATATGGATGCAGCGGAGAAATACCTGACGGAATTAGACTACGAACAGGCAATCGCGGAGTATACCATGGCATTTGAGATTGACCCGAAGGAAGAAGTAGTGGATGCGTTAGAACAGACCTATCTTGCGTATGCACAGACTTTTGTTGATGCGGGAGATTATGAGAAAGCTGTCAGCATTTTAGAAGAGGGCTATGAAAAGATAGAAAGGGAGAGTCTTCAAAATAGGATAGAAGAGGTTCAGGTAATTCAGGAAGAAATGCGGACTATGGAAGCCCAGATTCAGGAGCAGAAACGGATCGAAGAAGAGGCGGAAGCCGCAGAAACGTCACAGGAAGAGGACGTGAAACAGCTCGTTGAAAGTGGGGAATTTCGGGAAATAACAGGGAAATTGTATCGTTTGTTTTCTAGTTCTGACCAGCAATATATTACAGATGAACAAATAAGGGAATTATGCTGGCCGGTAATAGAAGCTCTGGAACGATACAGGGCGCTGTATCCGGAAAATCTGTATAACTATATTTACCTTCCGTACTTATATTTTTTGGCAGGAGAATATGAGTTATGTGCGCAGATAAGGACGGAATTACAGGAACTGGTTCCTGATAGGTTTTCTTCCGAAGAGTCCACTGAATTAGCGAGAATGGTGTTTGATGAATATGGAAGGAATATAATGGAAGAGCGTTACGATATGGCTCGAATAACAGAAATTGAATATGGGCAGAATGGCAAAGTAAAAAGAGTTGTTGCAACGGGTGATAGTACAGAGATAAGAGAATATGAGTACGACTCGGAAGGCAGGATATCAAAAGCCACTTTGACATTGGAGGGTGAATATTCCATGACAAATGTGTCAACTTACGAGTATTCAGGAGGAGGATTTACTTTATATGTAGATATCGTTGATAGTAGCTATGGTTTTCATCAAGTTTATCGAGAAACATATGTAATTAATGAGTATGGCGAGGCTGAGAGGGTTGGGGAACCTATATATGAGCTGGTTCAATAGCAGGCAATCGTAACAGGACAGGAGACAGCGGCATAATGAATGCAGGAGAAATTCTGAACAGCACCTATGAAATCAGGGAGCAGATTGGTTCCGGCGGCGGCGGAACGATTTACAAGGCGTACCACAAGCGGCTGCAGAAGGATGTGGTATTAAAGAAAATAAACCAAAGCAGTGAAAGGAATGAGGATGAAAAGGAGATTTTAAAGAACCTTAAGCATTCTTATCTTCCTCAGGTATTTGATTTTCTGGATGTGGAAGACGGCGTATTTACCATTATTGATTACATCCCGGGACAGTCCTTTGAAAAACTGTTAAAAGAAAAAGGAAAATTTAACCAGAAAAAAGTGGTAAAATATGCCATGCAGCTTTGTGAAGTGGTGGATTATCTTCACAAACAAAAGCCGCCAATCATTCACGGAGATATTAAGCCTGCCAATATTATGCTGACGCCGGAGGACAATATCTGCCTCATCGACTTTAATATTTCCGGTGTCTTAGATGGAAAAAGCATGGAAACAATGGGATATACACCGGGATATGCTTCACCGGAGCAGATGGCTTCTTTTCAAAAGGCGGTGTCCATGCAGAGGCGGGAAACAGGAGCGCAAAGAACAGATTTATCCGGCAGGGATTATGAAAAAACGGAGCTGCTTACCGATGAATCCAAAACGACTCTGTTGGAGGTAGACGAGAGGACGGAACTGCTTGCAGATAATGAAGGGACGGAACTGCTTGGCTCTTATGACGGTCAGCAGACCTGCTTTGTGGACGCGCGTTCCGATGTTTACAGTATTGGGGCCACACTTTATCACTTTTTGACAGGCGTGAAGCCTTCCGGTGATCCGGATAAAATAGTAAAGCCGTCCGAACTAGATACTTCCATTGGCGAGAGCATCAGTATTATTCTGATGAAAGCATTAAGCAAAGACCCGAAACAGCGTTTTCAGACTGTGGAAAGCATGTTGACGGCTTTTAGGAAAATACATAAATATGATTTTCGTTATAAGAAAATGGTCTTACAGCAGGAACTGGCATTTCTGGCATCCGCGGCTTGTGTGGGCGCGGGTATTTTGCTGCTCTTTTTTGGTAATGGACGGCTGGATGTTGAAAAGGAAGAGGCTTATGTAGAAGCGGTTGCATATTTAGCCGATGCGGTAGAAAGCGGGGAAGAAGAACAGCGGATAGAAGAGATGTACGATACGGCAAGGCAGATGAAACCGGAACGTCTGGAAGCATATTTTCAAAAGGCATTGTACTATTATGCAGCAAGAGAATATGAAACGGATATAGAGTATATTGAAAATACGATTCTGCCGTCAGCGGATTTTTTTGAGCAGGAAATGATGGATGATGTCTACTTTATCCTTGGAAATTGCTGTTTTGAATTGGAAGACTATGAAAATGCAGTCACTTATTATAGGACTGCCATCAGCAGGAATGACGGAAATCCGGAATATTACAGGGATTATGTGATTTCGCTTGTAAGGCAGGGAGAAATAACCGCGGCGGAAGAAAGTCTGGCGAAAGCGGAAGAAAAAGGAATATCATCCATAGATCTTTTGTTAATGAACGGAGAGCTGAAAAGAGCAAGAGGCGAATACGACGGAGCGGAGCAGGATTTATTACAGTGTATCAAAGAAACGGATAATGATTATCTGAAAATGAGAGCGTATGTCATCTGTGATATGGTGTACAGGGAGGCTGAGGCTGCTTTAGGGCAGGGAGCAGATGCTGAACGGAATACGGAGTATCTTTTAAAGTCCCGGAAATTATTGGAAGAAGCGCGGACAAACGTGGGATTAGAAAACCACCTTTTGATTTATGAGCGTCTGGCGCAGACCTATATTGATTTGCAGGAACTTACTTCTGATAACAGTTACGGAGAAAGTGCGGTCTCTGTTTTGCAGGATGTGATTGTGCAAGGCTGGGGAACATATCTTACCTACAATAATATAGTAATTTTATATCAGAAGATGGGGTATCTTGAAGAAGCAGGAGAAACATTGAACCGTATGCTAGAACTGGATGCGGAAAACTATAATACATACAAACGTCTGGCTCTTTTGGAATTGGAAAAACAAAATCAAAAGGATAATGCGGAACGAAAATATGAGGATTTTGTTCATTATTATGAAAAAGCCGGAGAATTGTATCAAAGTATGCCGTCTGCGGGAAATGATGTGGAGATGCAGCTTCTGGACGAGTATTACCGGCAGATTGAAGAAGGAGGATGGTTGAAATGACAACGGGGCAGTTAATGGTTTACGGCGGAATCATGCTGATTGCGGCAGGTGTGCTGACAGTCTGCCTGTATATACCGCTTTTTGCGGGTCAGAGGAAAAAGCTGGAAAAGAAGATAAAAGAGGATTATGTGTAGTGTATTATTTTCATTATCATAGACTTTACACTTTTCCTGCAATCTACTATAATAAAATTGTATCAATCAAGGCAAGTGATAATAGAAAGTAGGTGATTGTATGCCAGGCGAAAAAGAAATTAATGTTAATCTTTTTGAACGGCTGGATTTGCTGGACCGATTAGAAAGAGTAGCCAGAAAGGCAAACTGTGAACCGGTATTACAGGAAATTGAGTTTGAACGTAAATTGATTGAACGCAAACTATATCAAAACCCACCGCTTACAGAAGCATAATAGGAGTAACTAACAAAAATCAAAAAGTGTACAGTCTGATTTAATTATCACGGGCTGTGCATTTTTTTATATTAGGAAAGATGACCTGTTTTATGATACTATGAAAGAGCTGCCGGTACGACGCTAAAAAATCCATTGAGGAATCTTATAAATGTCGAAAATATACAAGATATATTATTATAAATTCTGTAAAATTATTATGATATAGAAATTTAACGGAGAGCATATGTATTGAAATTTATCAGTCCGGAAGAAGCGATATATCAGAAGGCACGGAAATTTGCAGAAAACATGCTCAAATTATATACGAACTCCCAATAGTAAATTCTATCTGCAAAACAAAGAAATTG
>CAZKOR010000015.1:33474-36102 GCA_964554405.1 uncultured Bacteroides sp.
TCAAATTATATACGAACTCCCAATAGTAAATTCTATCTGCAAAACAAAGAAATTGTTAAGAAAGAGTTGGATAAATATGAAAAATATTTTTCAATTAGTGAAAATTGGTGGAAAGCAAGTAAGGCGATAGAAAATGTACTTTTTCTTAGAAGTTTTTCGTATTTGTGAGAAAATATTATGAAGCATCAACAACAAAGGGACTGTCGGAAAATGACAGCCCCTTTCATATATCAGGATAATAAGCGTATCAATGAATAATGGATTAATATACCATAGCCTTCTCTTCGCCATTCAGCACCCTGAGACCGCCCTGTACAAGTGCAAGCAGTTCGTCCTCACCCGGATATACCGTCATGGGAGCAATCCACTCAGCTTTTTCCTTTAAGCCTGCAACAACGACTTTATCATAAGCGATACCGCCGGTTACGATAATCTGGTCTACTTTTCCGCTTAAAACACATGCCATGGAACCGATATCTTTAGCGACCTGCGTAATAAATGCTTCGCGGACTTCAGCAGCT
Organism: uncultured Bacteroides sp.; assembly: GCA_964554405.1. Lineage (GTDB taxonomy): Bacteria > Bacillota > Clostridia > Lachnospirales > Lachnospiraceae > UBA3282. The sequence goes on from CAZKOR010000015.1 coordinate 33,996, forward strand.
TTCGTATCGCCGTCCTGTACTTTCTTTTCTACATCGCGCATATCGTTTGTACCGCAGTAAGCATTGAAACCGCCGTCTCCGACAATTTTCTTATAGACTTCCTTTTCGGTATACTGACCGGAGAAACACATCTTAATCAATGCGCCGCTCGGAACCGCGCCTGCTCTTTCCGGAGAAAAAGCGCCGTCACCGTCTAAAGCGTTGAATACGTCAACAACTTTTCCTTTTTTATGTGCACCAACAGAAACGCCGCCGCCCATATGAACAACAACCAGATTCAGAGAGTCATATGCTTTGCCGATATCTTTTGCATAGCGTTTTGCGACTGCCTTTTGATTCAGGGCATGGAATACGCTTGTTCTGGGAAGTTCCGGAACACCTGAATATCTGGATGTTGGCTCTAACTCGTCTACAACAACGGGGTCTACAATATAAGAAGGAACACCAATGGAATCTCCGATTTCTTTTGCAAGGATACCGCCCAGATTAGATGCGTGCTGTCCCTGTTTGCCGATTTTTAAGTCCTCTAAAAGTGCATCGCTTACTTCATAAGTACCGCCCGGAATCGGTTTTAACATACCGCCGCGGCCGACTACCATATTTAAAGATTTAATGTCGAAATCTTTTTCTTTTAATAAATCGACAATGATGTCTTTACGGAAATCTTTCTGGTCTACGATAGAAGCGTAGCTTGCAATTTCTTCCGTAGAATGTCTGAGTGTTTCCTCAAACAATAATGTTTCGTCTTCAAAGACACCGATTTTGGTAGAAGTGGAACCGGGATTAATAATTAAACTTTTCACAGCCATTTCGTTACGCCGCCTTTCTTTTCTATTCTATTTTTTCATGCTTTCAGCAACAACTGCTCCAAGCGCAATGGAGTTTACCTTAGTTTCAAAGTCATCCGAACGTGATGTGAGAATAACGGGAGCCTTTGTACCGGTTAAAATATTGCCGTTTTTCACTTTTGCAGTATGTACCAGACATTTATATACGAGATTTCCGGCATGAATGTCAGGGAAAAGCAGAATATCGGCATCACCGACAATTTTTCTGTCCTCAGCGCCTTTGTGTTTTGCCGCTTCAGGGTCTATTGCAAGGTCTAAAGAAAGAGGTCCGTCTACGATACAGCCGGTAATTTTTCCTTCTTCGCACATTTTTGTCAGTTCATCTGCTTCTACGGTAACAGGCATTTTCGGATTTACGACTTCAACTGCAGCAAGAGGCGCTACTTTCGGATTCGGAATACCGCAAGCGTGGCATACTTTAACTGTATTCTCTATAATATGTACTTTCTCTTCCAAAGACGGATAAGTCAGGAATGCGACATCTGATAAGAATAAAAGATGGTTAATGCCCTCTACCTCAAACACGCATACATGGGACAATGTCTGACCGGTTCTTAAGCCGACCTCTTTATCCAGTACGCTCTTTAAGAAAGATTTTGTATCAATCAGACCTTTCATGTACATGTCCGCTTTTCCGGTATGAACCAGTTCTACAGCCTTTAATGCAGCCGTGTAGTTATCTTTTTCATCAATGATTTCAAATCCGTCCAGTGACATATTGATGGAAGCAGCAACTTCCTTGATTTTGTCTGCGTCACCGACTAAAATTGCTTCTGCGATGTTACGTTCTTTCGCAGCCTGCACTGCCTCTAAAACAGCGCTGTCCTGCGCAACCGCTACAGCAACTTTTTTTACGCTGCATTCAGATACTTTAGATAATAAATCATCAAAACTCTTGCTCATTTTGTCCTCCATTCCGAAGTATTCAACTTTACACCTCGTATTTATATTTTATTTCAATTAAATATATTATACAAAAAAATAGTATCACTTCTATAGATAAAAATCAAATTTTTTCCATTATTATTATTGTGCTGAAATAATATAGGAAAACTTAAAAAATAATAAATATTGTCAAAACTGTTTTTCTAATATATACTAGGACTAGCGCAATTTGTGCATCTGTTGGCGATAGAATTTATAAAAAGGTGGAGTTATGAATATTTTACAAATTGACCGCAGTGAGCTGAAATATGAGATGCATCCATTAGACGCTCTTTCACTCCAAAATGAATTGGATATACTGCTTCAAAGAGATT
>CAZKOR010000016.1:0-1099 GCA_964554405.1 uncultured Bacteroides sp.
TCTGGGTGGCAAATGCTTTCGTGCAGTGTACGGCGCTCCTTGTCTGTCTTGGAGCATGGCTTATCACGGACCGTTCTTCTTTCGGAGCGTTATTTAAAGTGCAGCCGAAATATATGCTGCTTGGCGGCGCGATTGGCGCCTTTATTACGTATACCGTAATCAAGGCAATGGAGATGTTAGGACCTGCAAAGTCGGTTATGCTGATTGTGGTTGCGCAGCTTATCGTTGCCTATGTGATAGAGTTGTTTGGTTTGTTCGGCGTGGAAAAACAGCCTCTGGAAGTCAGAAAACTGACTGGGATGGGAATTGCTATTGTGGGAATTATTATTTTTAAGTGGACATAGCCACAAATTTATTTTACAATAAGGATACAGTGCATGGTGGGGGCATCCTGTCCGCTTTTTGGGAGTGGAAAATTCTCCGAAAAGGCAGAAAGGAAACTATGCGTATAGGAATAAAAAATCTGTTAAAACGAGGAATATTTCTGCTGTTTCCTCTATTTGTGCTGACAGCGTGTACAAGCAGAAATGATATGGTATTAGAACTGGAGACACAGGATAATATGCAGCAGTCTGAGGTGCTGCCAAGTGACACAGGGGAAACGGCAGACGTGCAGAATATAGCGGAGACGGAGGATTTACCGGAAGATATTTTTGTACATATCTGCGGAGCGGTAATAAACCCCGGCGTATATGTTCTTTCGGCGGGCAGCAGGATATTTGAAGGGATTGAAGCGGCAGGCGGATTCAGCGAGGATGCCTGTGAAGATTTTGTCAATCTGGCACAGATACTGCAGGACGGACAGCGGATTGTTATACCGACCGTAGAAGAGGCTGAAGCTGCAGTGCAGGATAGCGCTTATCAGGAACAATGGTTACCGGAGGAGACGCAAAGTGCAGATGGGCGTGTCAATATTAATACGGCAAGCGAACAGGAACTGAGCGCTATAAGCGGCATCGGTGCAGGCAAGGCGGCAGCCATTGTCCGGTACAGACAGGAAAACGGCAGTTTTTCCAGTGTTGAGGATATTATGAAAGTAAGCGGCATTAAAGAAGGAACATATGAGAAAATAAAGGACAAGATTACCATAAACTAGTTG
>CAZKOR010000016.1:1199-35464 GCA_964554405.1 uncultured Bacteroides sp.
AAAATGGGTAAGAGAGTGTTGGTCGTTGACGACGAAAAATTAATTGTTAAGGGTATTCGCTTCAGCTTGGAACAGGACGGTATGGAAGTGGACTGTGCCTATGACGGTGAGGAAGCGTTGGAGTTTGCTAAAAACAATCAGTATGACATGATTTTATTGGATGTGATGCTGCCCAAAATGAACGGTTTTGAAGTATGCCAGCAGATTCGGGAGTTTTCCAATACGCCTATTGTTATGCTGACTGCAAAGGGAGAGGATATGGATAAGATTCTGGGTCTGGAATATGGCGCAGACGACTATATCACCAAGCCCTTTAACATTTTGGAAGTGAAAGCAAGAATTAAGGCAATCATGCGCAGGACAGGGAAAAAGACGGAAGAAAAAACTACGGCGCGGATGATTGAAAACCGTGATATGAAGTTAGACTGCGACAGCAGAAGAGTCTACATAGCGGATGAAGAAGTGAATCTGACGGCAAAAGAATTTGAAGTATTAGAACTGTTAATGAAAAACCCGAATAAAGTATACAGCAGGGAAAAACTATTGAATATTGTTTGGGGCAGTGATTATCCGGGAGATGTACGTACGGTCGATGTACATATTCGTAGATTGCGGGAAAAAATAGAAAAGACACCAAGTGAGCCGGTATATGTGCATACAAAATGGGGAGTAGGTTATTACTTTGCTTAAACTTAATTTTAAGAAACTAGAATATCTGCGCAGCCTGAAAGTACGTATTTTCTTAATCGTTTTTATTGTCGGGCTGATACCGTGTATTATTATGCGGTATGCAATTGTACAAAATTATGAGCAGCGCGCCGTTAGCGTAAGAACTTCCGATGTACAGGCACAGTTAAAGATTTTCGCAAATCATCTGATTACGTATCGTTATCTGCAGGACAATTCGTCAGAGGTCATCAATGCGGAATTAAATCAGTTTTCAAACCTATATGACGGTCGTGTTTTGATTATCAATGATAATTTAAAAGTAATCAAGGACACCTATGGACTCAGTGAGGGAAAAACCGTTATTTCAGAGGAAGTAATCCGTTCTATGCGGGGAGAAAATATCAGTCAGTACGATTCGGAAAACGGTTACATAGAAATGACAATCCCAATTAGGGATACTTTGGCGGTGGAGACGACAGAGGAAAATCCGGTACAGGAAAAGCCAACCCAGGACAGCAGAGTAAGAGGTGTTATATTAATCAGTGTGTCAACAGATAATATTGCTGTTACGATGGCGATTTTGAACAGAAAAGCGCTTGTCGTGGAAGTGATAGTAATTATTGCGGTCTTTCTTGTGTCGCTTCTAGTTGCTTATGCGCTTGTCAGACCTTTTGAAAAGATAACGGATGCTTTGAGTAAAGTAAAAGCGGGCTATACGAACGATCCGATTTCCGTACCGGATTATCTTGAGACAGAGCATATTGGAGATGCCTTCAATGAAGTAATGAAGCGGATGAAAGTATTGGATGATTCCAGGCAGGAATTTGTTTCCAATGTCTCACATGAATTAAAAACGCCGATTACTTCAATTAAAGTGCTTGCAGATTCTCTGCGGGGACAGGATGATGTTCCTGTTGAACTGTATCGGGAGTTTATGGATGATATTGCCACGGAAATTGACAGGGAAAATAATATCATAAATGATCTGCTTGCGCTTATTAAGATGGACAGAGCAGCTTCTGAACTGAATATTTCCCAAGTCGATATCAATATGTTAGTGGAAATGATTATGAGAAGACTGCGCCCGATTGCCGAAAAGAGGGATATTGAACTTGTTTTTGAGAGTATCCGGTCCGTTGTTGCAGAAATAGATGAAGTAAAAATAACACTCGTCATGACAAATCTGATAGAGAATGCTATTAAATATAATAAAGAGCATGGATGGGTCAAGGTAACATTGGATGCAGATTATCAATATTTTACAGTAGAGGTCGCGGATTCAGGCATTGGTATTCCGGAGGAGTCTATAGAACATATCTATGAGCGTTTTTATCGGGTGGATAAATCCCATTCCAGAGAAATTGAGGGTACGGGTCTTGGGCTAGCGATTACGAGAAGCGCTATTTTGATGCATAGGGGTTCTATCAAAGTCGTCAGTGAAGAGGGAGACGGAACAACGTTTACGGTAAAAATTCCGTTGACGTATATTTCAATTTCTTAATCAGACAGATGGGCTGTACCGGAAAGAAAGAGGGTGTGCGGTTTCCTATGAAAAGTTTTTTTTTAAAAACTATAAAAAGACTGTTTTTGCCGGCTTTGTTGGTAGCTGTTTTGACAGGATGCGGGCAGCAGGCGGAAAATACGGCAGGCAAAGCATATAATATTTATTATGTAGATAATGAAGAAACGAAAATTTTTGCAGAGATTTATCAGACAGAAACGACAGATGTGCAGAAGCTGCTGGAGGAATTGCTTGAAAAACTCGCTGCAAAACCTGACAGAATGCAGTATAAAGCGCCTTTGGCGGAAAACTTTGAATTGCTGGGGTATACTTGGGACGGCGGGCAGCTTACCATTAATTTTGATGAGCATTACAAGGAAATGGATACCATTAAGGAAGTTCTTGTACGTGCTGCCATTGTCAGAACGCTTTCACAGATAGAAAATGTCAATTACATTGCTTTTACGATACAAAATGAACCGCTTAGGGATAATACTGGTGTAGCAGTCGGAACCATGTCGGCGGATACCTTTATTGATAATGCCGGAAATGAAATCAACACATATGAGAAAGTGAATCTTCGTCTTTATTTTGCAAATGAAAACGGTGATATGTTAATCGAAGAGAACCAGAGAAATGTTGTGTATAACAGTAATATTTCAATAGAAAAACTTGTTGTAGAAAAATTGATTGAGGGACCGGCAACGTCAGGGCATTATCCGACGATTAATCCGGCCGTCCAGATTAACAGCGTAACGGTAAATGATAGGATATGTTATGTAAACTTAAACGAGGCTTTTTTAAGCCAGCCCTATAATGTGACAAGCGATGTCACGATTTACTCTCTTGCCAATTCACTGGTGGAACTGCCGAATATCAATAAGGTGCAGATTTCCATCAATGGTACGACCGATATTTTTTATAAAGAAACCATTAATTTGACGAATATGTTTGAAAGGAATCTTGATTTAGTGACAAATGCCGCATCTGCGGCGGATTAAGAGAAAGGCATGGTAATTGTTATGAGAAGACCAGTTTGTCTTATTGGTCTGGCTTTTGTTGTGATTATCCGGCTCTATTTGTATTTTGTCCCTCTGCCTTTAGCGGATTTGGAGGGAATTGACGGAAGTGTCGTTTCACTGACAGGTCAGGTCGATAAGAAAGAATATCGCATTTCTAAGGAACAGAAAGTTCCGGTCATTTATCTAAAAAATGTTCAGATTTTAAATCCACAGACAGAAAATATGCAGTCTAATGATAATGAGCAAGCTTCCGCGCTAGCGCAGATTGAAGGTGTTATCTGCTATCTGGAAGATGGCGAAGAGCCGAAGATGGGCAGTTATGTACGAATGCAGGGAAAACTGCGTATTTATACAAGAGCGACAAATCCCGGTGAATTTGATGCACGCCGCTATTATCAAATACTGTATATTCAGGCAAGCTTACAACAGGCGAAGGTGGTGAAGGAAAGCACATCCTACAGTAAATATCGTGAAAAACTTCTGTATATCAAAACATACCTTGCGGATTTGATAGATGCCAGCTTTGAAGAAAAGGACGCTTCGATTATGAAAGCAATGCTGCTTGGGGAAAAAAGCGGATTGGACGAAGAAACGAAGCAGCTTTATCAATTAAACGGTGTCATACATATTTTGAGTATCAGTGGACTGCATATTTCCCTGATAGGTATGGGCTTTTATAAAATGCTGCAAAAAATCAGGTGTCCGAAAGTTGTAACGGTGATTATATCTATTATTTTTATGTATTCCTACGGGCTTATGACGGGCATGAGCATTTCCGCGTTAAGGGCGATTGTCATGTTTGCATTTCGGATTGCGGCAGGAATCTTTAAAAGAACTTATGATATGCTCACAGCAATGTCGCTTGTTGCTATTTCGGTTTTAATAGAGCAGCCGCTTTACCTTTATCATAGCGGTTTCCTCTTTTCTTTTGGGGCAATTCTGGCAATCGGTCTGTTTCTTCCGGTAGTGGAGGAGAATCTTATTGGTGAAACAAAGTTCGAAAAGATTATGTCAACCAATATTTCCGTTTCTATTATTACACTTCCGGTTTATTTATGTTTTTACTATGAATATCCGCTTTATTCCCTGCTTTTAAATCTTGTAATTATTCCCGGAACTAGCCTTATCGTATTGGATGGACTGATTAGCTTAGGGGCTGGCGCATGTTATTTGCCATTTGGAAAATATGCGGCGATACCCGCACACCTAGTATTTTCCTTTTATGAATTTTGCTGCAGCCTTACCCTGAAACTGCCGGGCAGCAGAAATATTATGGGGCGGCCGGAAAACTGGCAGGTGCTTCTTTTTGCTGCTATCCTGTGTGTCGCAGTTTTTTGCAGTAAAAAATGGAGCAAGCTGCAGTTCTGGCAGTGGATATTAGCCGCGCTTATGTGTATTACAATGCGTTTTCAGGACGGTTTGCAGATTACGCTCATTGATGTCGGACAGGGGGATGGCATCTATATCGCGGATGATTTAGGCGGACATTATCTGATTGACGGGGGCAGTTCCGATAAAAGCGATGTAGGGACCTATCAAATACTGCCTTTTTTGAAATACGAGGGCGTAGAATTCTTAGATGCGGTCTTTATAACGCATATGGACAGCGACCACTATAACGGGATTCACACTCTGATAGAGCAGATGGACGGAAGCGGTATTACCATCAAAAATCTGATTCTCCCTGATGTTGGGGAAAACAGCAAAAGCGAGGAATACAGGGAAATGGTGCAGTTAGCCGCGAAGCAGGGGGTATCCGTGCAGTATATCCATAAAGGCGAGTCGCTTCGACACGGAAACTTAAAGTTTACCTGCCTGCATCCGGAAAAGGGGACCGAACAGGAGACAAATGCGGCTTCTATTGTGCTGTATTTGGAATACGAAGCTTTTACGGCACTTTTCACCGGAGATTTGGAGGGAAGCGGAGAAGAGACGGTCAGGAAACAATTGGAAAGCTATCTGCCTGATGGAAAGAAACTTACCATGTTAAAAGTAGCGCACCATGGCTCCAAAAACTCTACCGGAGAAGCATTTTTGGAGACTGTATCGCCTTACATTGCCCTGATTTCCGCCGGAAAAGATAACAGCTACGGGCATCCGCATGAAGAATTGATGGAGCGGCTTGCGCGTACCGGGTGCTATATTTATCAGACAAAAGAGGGTGGTGCGCTGACGGTTACATATCGGAATGGGAAAGTGAAAGCAGAGTGTTTTTCAGGGGATTGACAGGTGCAGGTGTCGGATGCCGGAGCTGTAATCCTGTTGAAAAAACAGCAGTTATTTAGTATAATGAAGCACGATAGAGATTAGAAAATTAAAAGAGGTATCAAATATATGGATAATACACAGAATTTTAACAAATTAGCTGATGATTATACAGTTGGGAGACCTGTATATGCAACAGATTTTATTGATAGTCTGTATATGCGTTATGGGTTTGATGAACATTCCGTTATTGCCGATATAGGCGCCGGAACCGGGAAATTCTCGAAACAATTGTTAGATAGAGGAAGCACCGTGTATTGTGTTGAACCTAATGATGATATGCGAAATACGGCTATAAAAGAATTAGGAAAATATAGTAAATTTCATGCGGTTGACGGAACTGCCACAGATACGAAACTAGATGACAAATCTGTTGATTTTATCACTACTGCGCAAGCATTCCACTGGTTTGATACTTTTTCCTTTAAAAAAGAATGTAAACGAGTATTACGTGAAAACGGACTGGTTTTTCTGATATGGAACATGAGAGATATGTCCAGTGATATAAATCAGAAAAGTTTTGAAATTTTTTCTGAATATTGTCCCCAATTTAAGGGATTTGGCGGCGGAATTGAACAGAACGATATTCGAATAGAACAATTTTTTGATAATAAATATGAATACGTGGAATTTGACAATCCTATTTCTTATGATAGAAACAGGTTTATCAGCCGTAGTTTATCCGGTTCTTATTCACTGAAGAAAGGCGATGCGGGCTATGATAAATATATAGATGCATTATGTAAACTATATGAAGAATATGCAAAGAGCGGTGTGTTGGTTATGGAAAATAAAACAATCGCATATGTTGGGCATCCGTGATTATGATGCATTATTTAGAAATACGTGGAATGTTACTGAGGCGTTCCAGCAGATAGTTGAAGTTTTGGAGGTCTTTTGATATCTTTACGATTTTTTGCCTGCCTATATACAGGATAATGTGGTCTCGTTCTTCTATGATTCCGGTAATCTGGCGTATTTCATATGTCTTTACAATACCGAATGAATTTCTGAAAGTCAGCGTGTGATAATCCAACGTCACTTTCCACAGTAATATTGCTGCCACATCTGAGAGAAAGAACAGCATCATTAATGTCAGTGTGATTTGATAAAATAATTCAAGTTCGTCTCTAGCCCAAAACATAAGCACCCAAAGAACAAAAAAGAAAAGAAAGGAAATAACCGAGCGAATAACATTGCCTTTTGTGGCTGTAACAGAAAAGTTTTCCACGAACGGGATGCGTTCTATTTTACTGCTTCCTTCCAAAAAAGTTTCTTCGGACGGGATGTGTTCTGTTTCCAAGCCTCCTTCAAAAAAATAGTGCAAAAACTCAAAGCCTTTATAGCTCTCATCAACATAAAACAATTTTTTTTGTTGGTGATATCCCACCAGTATTTTTCTTCCGGTTCCGTATGCGCCAGTTCTGTTTTCAGTGTATTTTACGTGAGTTATTTCGTGTAATTTTATTTTTTTGATTGGAAGAAAGGGCAAATAAAAAGTGAGAGAATCTGTTGCAATGACACATCTCCACAGCAATCCCATGATACATACATATAACCCTAAAAGCACAAAGAAATAAAAGCAGAGAAAACCAACAATGCTTAAATCAACAATAAAATAGACGGCACCAGCACCAAAAAAGATAATGCCTGCAATGCCTATAAAAAAGGTCTCGCGTGGCGCAGTCATGATAAAAATGATATTGTCATCCGTAAAGTTAAGATATTTTTTCTTCCATAGATACGCGGCAAGGATTATCAATAAAATAAATGCAGCTGCCGAAACACTTATGATAAGTTTGTCCATGTACATATCCCCTCATTTTGACATAAAGTTTCTTTTATCTTATAGGAAATTACTCCACAGTGCAAATCATTTCTGATGTGTATTTCTATTTGTCCGTTTTCGGCTAAGCTGCTACTGGTAAAAACAAAAATGAGATAGTATAATAAACATATGTTAAGTATGACAGCCAAAAGAAAGGCATGGTGTCTGCATGCAGAAATTGAATGAAGAAATAAAGACAGGGCAGCTTAAGCAAGTATATCTTCTCTATGGGGAGGAAGATTATCTGCGAAAGCAGTATCGGGATAAATTAAAAAACGCGCTGTTAGGAGACGGCGATTCCATGAATTATCATTACTTTGAGGGAAAAGACGTTCCGGTAGGAGAGGTGATTGATTTAGCGGAAACACTGCCTTTTTTTGCTGACAGGCGTGTCATTATTATAGAAAACAGCGGTTTGTTTAAAAGCGGGGGAGAACAGCTTGCGGAATATTTGAAAGAACCCTCCGATACCGCGTTTTTTGTTCTGGCGGAAAGGGAAGTGGATAAGCGTAGCAAGCTTTTTAAGGCAGTATCTGCAAAAGGGCGTGCCATAGAGTTTGCCGCACAGGATGAAATGATTTTAAAACGCTGGGTGATTGGTATACTGAAAAAAGAAAATAAGAAAATGACGGAGCGGGATTTGGAATATTTTCTGGAAAAAACCGGAACCAATATGGAAAATATCAGTAAGGAACTGGAAAAACTTGTCTGCTACCGTATGGAAGAAGAAATTATTACGAGAGAGGATATTGAAGAAATCTGTGTCAGACAGGTGAATAATCAGATTTTTGATATGATAAATGCCATTGCCGATAAAAGGCAGAAAAAGGCAATGGAACTGTACTATGATTTACTGACGTTAAAAGAGCCGCCTATGCGGATTCTCTTTCTTCTTGCAAGGCAGTTTAATTTATTACTACAGGTAAAAGAATTAAAGAAAAAAGGATATCCCGCTAAAATCATCGGGGAAAATGTGGGACTGCCGGGATTTATCGCCGGAAAATATGTGAGTCAGTCCGAAAAATTTTCCACAAAAAATCTGCGCATGGCGGTAACGGACTGCGTGGAAGCTGAAGAAGCGGTAAAAACGGGAAAGATGAACGATGTTTTAAGTGTGGAGCTTTTGCTTGTAAAATACAGTGCCTGATATTGAGAAGGGTGAAGTGATATGGGTGTGAATAAAGAGAAAAAAATGTGCCTGACGGGAAGATTGGTTATGGTGATTCTTCTTGGTATTTCTATTGCCGCCGGAGGACATATATGCTGCGGAGCGGTGATGGTATGCGAAGCAAAAACGGGCGAGACACTGCGTACAGATGATAAGACCGAAAAAGAAGTGGAAGAATTTGCCGTGGCATTCTATGAAGCGCATACGAAAGAAAATATTTCCACCTTACAGGACTATGTGGAGGATAAAGAGAGTCTGCCGGAACATCTGCTTGTATATGAAACGGCATTTTCCTGCGGTATGTTAGGATATGACAATATTGAGGCATACGCCTATCCGTTGGATGACGGGGAATACTGGCTGGTTATCGTGTGCAGCGATATGATAGTGGAAAATATGGATATCGGCTTGCCGGGAGCGGAGGGGTATGTAATACACAGGAAGCAGGACGGCAGTATACTGGTTTTGTTGGAACCGGACACGTTGAGTGATGCCTTTCCGGATACATTGATAGAAAACATGCGAAGCCTGATGCTGTGTGACGAGATTGTGGAAATAGTGACAGAGCAGGGAGTCAGATATAATGATATTCTCGCGGAGAACGAAGATATTGCGCAATGGCTTCTGTCTCTCTCGGACGCTCTTTATAAAGCGCGTTTAGAAGCCGTATCAGATAAGGATACAAAGGAAGAAAGCGGGCTGTATACGGTCCAAAAGGGCGACTGTCTCTGGGATATAGCGGAAGCCGAACTTGGAGACGGTATGTACTGGACGCGGATTTATCAGGTAAATCAAGATGTGATAGGCGATAATCCGGATTTGCTCTTTATAGGAATACAGATACGGATTGACAAATAAAAGTTGACAATCGATTGCAGCGGAAAGGAGTATGACTGAAGGATGTTTAGCATTATATGGATGATTATAGTAGGATATGTCATTTTTAAAGTGGTTCGCCGGAAAAAGGAAGAAAACGGCGCGCCGCATGGCGCTCCTCCGGTTCATGCCGGACAGCGGTTTGGTAAACAGGCACAACAGCCGCAAAGACAGGTACAGCAGAGGCAGGCACAACAACAGCCACAACACTCACAGGCATCCCAGCAGGGCTCTACCATGGCGTATTTGGAGGAAAAGGCGAAGCAGGATGAAATCGAGCATGCAAAAGAAAAGCAGGAAGAGGCCAGGAGACTTCATCAAAACTACGGAGGGCTTCGTGCAGCGGAAAGACTCTATGAGGGCGACAGCGTACCGAACGGAAAAAGATGCGTTGTCTGTGCATACTGCGGCGCTGAAAATCTGCTTCCCGTAGTGGCAAGAGAAAAATACAGTTGTTATTTTTGCAGGGAGCCGCTTCGGTAATAATAGTTTTTGAATTAGTGATTTTGTTTGGTGGTCAGAAGGAGTAGCGAAATGGTTATTTTAGATAAAAAATATACAATTAAGGAGCTGTATGAAATAAATTCTTTTACAAATGGATTTGTGAAGGGGGTTGTGGATTTGGATAAGGAATTGGTTGCGCTGGATGCGGACATGCACTATGAATTGGCAGATTATCTGAAAGAACAGCGGGAATCAAAGGAAGCCGATATGTGGGGGTTCAATCTGTGGCTTGAAAACCAGTCAGTAGATGAAATTCTGGAATATGATTCCTTTATTAATATTCATAACAATCAGCTTCATGGTTTCCCTCGTGGTGGAATGGGAATATTGGATTCAGATATTAAGGCAAAAGCAACGGAGGTAATCTGTAAATGGATACAGTTTTGAAAGAAAAATGGTTTGCACTGTCTCTTGCGCAGCAAATGGTAAACATTGGGAATGAAGTAAAACGGGGATTGAAATTTGATTCGGATCCCGAGAAAAAAAATATGTTTTTTGAAAAAGCAATACAGTATACTCAACTTACAATGGAAGATTACAAGAATGCTCATGTGTTGCCGGAATTATTAATTAGCAAGGAAGTGCTTGAAGATTATTCCGGAGAACATAACCTTGCCTGCACGGGAGAGCAGATTAGCAGATATTATCAGGCATATCAATGTCTTTTGTAGTTTTCCTAGATGACAACAAATAATAGATTTTGCAGACAGCGTCTGCAAAATTGAATTAGTAAAAATATAAAAGGAGTAAAGCTATGAGTAAAATTGATGAAGTAAGAGCAGAGATGGTTACGGCAATGAAGAACAAAGATAAAGAAAGGAAAGATTCTCTTTCGATGTTATTGTCAGCATTAAAGAACAAAGCAATTGATAAGAGGGCGGATTTAACGGAAGCGGAAGAATTTGAAGTAATCAGCCGGGAAATTAAGCAGACGAAGGAAACGCTTGAAACGGCGCCTGCGGACAGAACGGATATTAAGGAGCAGTGCGAGAAACGCCTTGCGGTTTATCAGGAATTTGCACCGGCACAGATGAGCGAGGACGAAATAAAAAATACTATTAAAGAAGTGCTTGCAGAACTTGGTATTTCAGAGCCTTCCGGAAAAGATAAAGGAAAAGTTATGAAAGAACTGATGCCGAAAGTAAAAGGACGTGCAGACGGTTCCCTTGTGAACAAGCTGGTTGGGGAAATGCTGGGATAATTGCTGATAAGTTTTTTACCACCATATAAAACAGTGCAATTATTATTAAGACGTCATCTTTCCTTTATGGTATGATACCGATATAAGTAAGAAAAAGGAGAGTGACTTTTTATGAAAGATGAATCCATAGTTGAAAAAGCGGTATCTTATATTGAGAATCATCTGAACGAAGATTTATCTCTGGATGAACTTGCAAAGAATCTGCATTATTCCAAATTTTATCTGGAACGCATTTTTGCAGAAAGTTTAGATTGTACTGTTTACCACTATATTAAAGAACGCCGCTTAGCGGAGGCAGCGCGAAAACTGATTGAAACGGAGAAACCTATTGTAGAGATTGCTTTAGAAGCTCGTTATAGTACGCAGCAGGCATTTACACTGGCGTTCAGGAAGCAATACTTATGTACTCCGCAGGACTATCGGAAAAAAGCACTTTCCCACTCCGTTACTTCCTGTTATACAATGCAGAGGAGGATTGCTGCATGAGCATGATACCTTATGTTGTAGAACAGACGGGCAGAGGAGAAAGAAGCTACGATATTTTTTCCAGACTTCTATCGGACAGAATTGTATTTCTTGGTGAGGAGGTCAATGATACTACGGCGTCTTTAGTTGTAGCACAGATGTTATTTTTAGAAGCGCAGGATGCACAGAAAGATATTCAGTTATATATTAACAGTCCGGGCGGCTCCATCTCAGCGGGATTCGCCATTTATGACACCATGCAGTTTATTAAGTGTGATGTGGCAGTGACATGTATTGGGCTTGCCGCCAGCTTTGGCGCTTTTTTATTGGCGGGAGGTACGAAAGGAAAGCGAAGTGCACTGCCTAATGCGGAAATTATGATACACCAGCCCGCCATACACGGAAACGGAGTGCAGGGGCAGGCGAGCGATATCAGGATTGTATCGGAGCATTTACAGCGCAGTAAGCAGCGCTTGAATCGTATTCTGGCTGAAAATACAGGCCAGTCCATAGAAAGGATTGCCGTCGATACGGAGCGGGATTATTATATGTCCGCGCAGGAAGCGCTGGAATATGGGATTATTGATACTATTATTGAAGAAATGAGATAAGAAGGAGGAATTTTATGTATATTTGCGCGGAAATGGGAAGTCAAGTCTGGCTCCATGCAAAGCCGGTGACAGGTGACATTTGCATGGAGTAATCATAGTCACCTTATTAATTTCATTGGCTTTGTAACTTGACTATTATAATCAAGGAGGAAGCTTAAATGAAATATATAAATGCTGCTATACTTCTTCCCGATGAATTAGTTAAGGAATTGCAAGGATACATACAGGGCGGTTATATATATGTTCCTGCAATTCATGAGCAACGAAAATGTTGGGGAGAGCTGTCTGGTTATCGAAAGGAACTGCATCAGAGAAACAGCAGAATCATTGAGGAATACAAAAATGGCATTTCCATTGAGGAACTTGCCGAAAGATATTATTTATCTGTTTATGCGATTCGTAAGATAATTTATCAGAGCTAACCAAAAGGGACTGCAGAGATGCAGTCTCTTTTTTAGTATAAAATATTACCGAAGTGTTTGGTGTATTGAGTATGCTGGATATAGTTTATAAAATAATTAGAAACAATAGTTATTTACAGCTTGAAAGAGATTATGGAGGAATCGGGATGTCTGCTTTATCAAAGATGCAAGGTACTGCTAAGCATATGAAGCAAAAGCCGGCTCACAGTCTAGGACAAAACATTGCATACATGATATCGCTTGCATGGAGACAGCGGCGCAGTGTGATTTTGCTTAGTCTGGCAATGTCGGCTGCTGCAATTCTGCTCAGTCTTACACAGCTTTTTATTGTGCCGTCTATACTCGGTGCTGTTGAAGATAAAGTTTCCGCAGCAGAACTTACAGTAATCATACTTTTGTTTACAAGCGCACTAATAGTGCTAAGTGCAGCCGGGGCGTATTTTTCATCATGCGCACAGTTTGGTCGTATTGAAGTTCGCCTTATCATAGGTTCCATGATTCAAAATAAGGCGCTGACTATGTCGTATCCTGATATTGAGAATCAGGATGTCCGAAAGAAAATGGATAAAACTTCTATGCTTGTTGCCAGCAACACAGCTGCTACTGAAGCTATCTGGACAACGTTGATGAATCTGTTAAAAAACGTAGTTGAATTTATTATTTATCTCTCTTTGCTTACGACCCTTAATCCGCTTATGATTATTGCCGTTTTACTCACAACCATTGTCAGCTTTTTGGTGAGTAATTATCTTAATGGCTGGGGATATCGGCACAGAGATGAAGAGTCGGAATATTCCCGCCGTATGAATTATCTCAGTGAAAAATCCCGGGATTATATATGGGCAAAAGATATTCGTATTTTTGGAATGGCTGGTTG
Organism: uncultured Bacteroides sp.; assembly: GCA_964554405.1. Lineage (GTDB taxonomy): Bacteria > Bacillota > Clostridia > Lachnospirales > Lachnospiraceae > UBA3282. The sequence goes on from CAZKOR010000016.1 coordinate 14,609, forward strand.
GATAGAGGATGTATTTGGCAGCACACTGCGTCTCTATCGGAGCTTTGCCGCACGTGGGGAACGTGTCTATGTTTGGGGCGATATCATAGATGTAATACTTACATTTATGAGAAATGGTATTGTTTATTTTTTCCTGATCCGGGCTGTGCTTAGAGGTGAGATGTCCGCCGCGCAGTTTGTGTTGTACTTTAATACGGTGAATGTTTTTACAAGCGGCATAGGCAAGATTATGACCGGCTTCTCAGACCTTCAGAAACAAAGCCTTGACATCTGCGTAGTCAGGGAATTTCTGGATTATCCTGAAACATTTAAGATGGAAGAAGGTGTCCCAATAATGCCGAATCTAAATATTCCTTACCAGATTGAGCTGCGGGATGTTTCTTTCCGCTATCCGGAGACTGAGAAGAACACCCTTTCGCATATTAACCTGATTATCAGACCGGGAGAGAAGCTGGCAGTTGTTGGTTTAAACGGCGCTGGGAAAACGACACTTATTAAACTCATATGCGGTTTTTTGGATCCTACGGAAGGAAAAGTGCTGTTAAATAATACCGACATCAGAACATACAATCGTAGGGACTATTATAGGCTTTTTTCCGCAGTATTTCAAGACTTTTCGGTTCTTGATGTGACGATTGCCGAAAATATTACACAGAGCGATGAAAATGTAAATACGGAGTTGATGGAGCGATGCATCAAACAGGCAGGTCTCACGGAGAAAATCGATAGTCTGTCAAACGGTGTAGAAACACATATAGGCAAGGTGTTTGAAGATGGTATTCAGCTGTCAGGAGGGGAATTGCAGCGGCTGATGCTGGCTCGAGCTTTGTATAAAAATGCTCCGATTATCGTTTTAGATGAACCGACTTCTGCACTCGATCCAATTGCTGAGAGCGAAATATATAACAAGTACAGTGAACTTACGGATGGCCGGATGGCTGTCTATATTTCTCATCGTCTTGCCTCCACCAGATTTTGCGACCGTATTATATTGATTGCAGAAGGTCGCATAGATGAAGAAGGAACACACGATGAATTAATCAGCCGAAATGGGCATTATGCGGAGCTTTTTGAGATTCAAAGCAGATATTATCAAGAAGGAGGAAAGGAAAAATGATTCGGCTTACTTTGCGTGGATTTAGGGTTTGGTGGAGAGAGAATCCCAAGTTGCTGTCATCCTTACTGATATGCGGAGTTGTCTCTGCCGTAACGCCGTATGTAGATATTTGGCTGTTGGCCCGCCTTATAGATGAGATTGCCGGTGAGCGTAATCCGCAGATGCTCACAGTATATGTACTGGCATTGATGATTACAGGCGCGGTGCTTTCACTGCTCTGTGCGGGATTGACAAGATGGAAGAATGTCCAGTTAGCTTGTCTTTGGCATACTCAAAATAAAATATTTACTCAAAAGCTGTTATCTATGGATTTTGCGGATATGGATGACGTGCATGTGCAGGAACTTCGTTCCCGGATATGGCAAAATACAGATTCAGGGGGATGGGGATTGTATAAGCTTATCTATAGTTTTGATGCGATTGTCAGGTCTGTTATGTCTATTATCAGTGCGCTCCTGTTAACTGCGTCACTGTTTATATTGCCGGTTACGCAAGGCGGCGGAGAGCTAACGATACTTAATCGTCCTATTTTCATTTTTCTCATGATTGCGGTCATGTTTGGTGTTACGTTTGTCGCTCCCCTGTTATCTGTCAAAGCGGGCTCCTACTGGGTAAAGTATGCGGATGAAAACCGGTTGGGAAACAGGCTTTTCGGGTTTTGGCTGGGCAATCTCGGAAATGACCGTTCGAAAGCGTTGGATGTACGTATCTATCGTCAGGATATTTTAAGCAGTAGTTATTTGAAAAAGTATAATCCGTTTATTCCCACTTCAAAGCTGGCTAAAGCATCGAGAGGTCCTATGGGAGGATATCAAGCCCTATCCGGAGCCGTGTCGCAGATATTTGTTGGCGCCGCATATATCTTTGTATGCTTAAAGGCGCTGGGAGGTGCTTTCGGTGTGGGGCGGATTGTGCAATATGTGAGCGCCATTATCGCATTATCCGGTGGTTTGTCCATGCTGATTGAAACATTAGGTGATTTAAAGAATAATACCTCTTTTTTGCGTACTGTGTTTGAATTTTTAGATATACCGAACAAAATGGAGCAGGGGAATATGGCTGTCTCGGCGAAGGATGCCAGTCAAAACAGCGGTAAAGGATACGATTTTGAATTCCGAAATGTCTCTTTTAATTATCCCGGTCAGAAGGATTATGCGCTGCGTCATGTGTCGATGACGTTTCATGCAGGGCAGAGACTGGCTGTAGTGGGAACGAACGGAAGCGGGAAGACTACTTTTATTAAGCTGTTGTGTCGGCTGTATGATCCAACCGAAGGGAAGATACTGTTGAATGGAATTGATATACGAAAATATAATTATCACGATTATATGAAGTTGTTTTCCGTTGTGTTCCAAGATTTTAAGTTGCTTTCCTTTGAACTGGGTCAAAATGTTGCCGGCAGCAAGAACGTAGACTTGGAAAAAGCGGAACAGTGTCTTCGTGACGCAGGCTTCGGAAAACGTCTTGACGAGTTTGGCGATGGTCTTTCGACAGTCATTTATAAGGACTTTGATGAGAATGGTGTTGATATTTCCGGCGGAGAGGCACAGAAGATTGCGTTAGCAAGGGTTTTATATAAAGATGCGCCATTCCTTATACTTGACGAGCCTACGGCAGCACTTGATCCGATTGCAGAATTCGGGGTATATAGCAGAATGAATCAAATGATAGGGGAGAAGACAGCCATATTCATTTCACATCGGTTATCCTCTTGCCGGTTTTGCAACGATATCGCAGTATTCCACGAGGGCAGGTTGATTCAGCGCGGCAGCCATGAAGAATTAGTTGATGATAAATCCGGTAAATATTATGAACTTTGGAATGCACAAGCTCAGTATTACGCATGATATGCGTAGTACTGAGAAAGTCCAGTATTAAAAGGAACAATTCATAAATACATTTGGATTCTTTAATATTTTGAGTTACTAAAAGAACGGGATTTTCTTCTGGTCTTTACATTTTGCTAAACGTTTAAAATGTCAAAAGTTAAAAATATCCTATACTTGTATAGTTGTAGAATTTTGAAATATATTAAGGTATAATAAATATTGTAAAGTTATTTAAAAAGGAAATAGTTAGAATCAGAGGAGAATTATAGATATTATTAAAGGTCTAGTTCAGATGGTTCGGGTGTTAATAATTGGGTTAGAAATCCTAATAATCAAGATGAGTTTATGGAAAAGTTTAATGTTTAGGCAAATTTTGCAATAAGCTTATGTAATACTGTGCTGATGTAAGGTATACAAACAGACAAATTTTAGATATAATATATGCAGAGTAGACCTAGGTAATTAAACAGATGTTAGGAGAAATTAATTATTGGAAGACTTTAAACAAAAGATAAGAAATAGACCTATAGCAATTACAGATATTGCAATTTCAAAGGTTCCAAGAACGCATCTTCAGGGATTTAATTCTGAGGAGAACAGATTTATACAAGAACAGCATAAAAGACTATTAGAGACTGCAAAAGAACATAATAATTCTAATGAGGTTGGAATATTAATTGATATTATAAATTGGGAAACATGGCTGATAATGGGCGAAAGAAATAACATAGAGATGAAACATAATCCAGCAGCATATGAGGCAATGGTATCACATGGTAAAAATACCATGATGTTTATGCATAATCATCCAAGCACAAGTACTTTTTCCGGGACGGATTTCAAAACCTTTTGTAATAATGATTCACTATATTTTATGACAGTAGTGGGAAATGATGGTAGTGTAAGGGTACTAACTAAGCAAAATGGGTTTGATTCGGGTGTTGCTTTATCATATTATGCTAAATTGGCAAAAAAATATAATATGTATAAAAATAATGGGACGCGTGCAATGAAAGAATTGTTGAAAAATTGTGATAAAATAGGGCTATCATATAAGATAGGAGGGAAAAAAAGATGACAAGTAAAAAATTGGAGTTACAGTATGCTATAAATCAAATTAAGAAACCACCAATTAAAGGTAATATACAAGATGCTACAGCACCGCAGGAAGAAATAGAAAAAAGAATGAGACGAGATAAGCAGTTGGAGGAAGTTGGTATAAGTACCTCAAATTTTGATTTCTTTTTCTTTGATGGGTATGAAGATGAGGATGTATTGGAGGCACTGATTCTGGTAAATGAGGGGAAAGAGATACCACAAGAATTAAAAGAAAAGTTATTACAAAAGAAGAAAGAAGCTGAAAAGTGTCAAAATTATCAATGAAGAAGATATAGTGCGGAGTATTATTAATTAGATATAGAAATGTTTTCATAAGACACCATTACTTATAGTGATTTAAGTGATGGTGCCTTTTTTGTAAAGTACCATTTATAGTACACTCACTTTGCTATCCTATATCCATAAGATACACCCAAAGAAAAAGATTGAAAAAATCGAACATTTGTTTTATTATAGAATTAGAACATCTGTTCTGATTTGAAGTGAGAAAGGAGAATGGTTATCGATGAGAGAAGAAAGTACATTCCGGAGAAATATTGTATTTATCATCGCAGTTATAGTGTCCGTTCTGGTAGTGCTGTTCTGTGCAAAGGAAACCGTGATGAGTCAGGGCAGGTCAGATGTCAAAGGAAAGAAAAGTTATTATGCCGCAATGGAAGCGGAATACCGTGCCGATATGGAGAAGGTGCTTGAGGAAGAGGGCTATGCAGGCAGCGGAATCACCGTCAGATGGGTATCGGAAAGCGAGGGAACAAGAACTTATACGGTAATGATACACCATAGAAGGATAGATTATTTGGATGAGAACGAAAAAGAAAACCTTGTACATAAACTTGTTGAAACAGAGTTTAATGATGAGGAGTGCAGTTTTCAATACGAGTTTATAACATTATAAAGTCAATTTTTTTAGAAATGAAGTGAATGACATTTCGCAGGTTTGGGATTATAATAATACGAGAAGAATGGTAAGGCAGCGCAGAACGCTGACAAGGTATTAAGTATCAGAAACGTATTAATTATCAGAAATGGAGCAGAAAATGAGACATAATCCACAACCACAGGAAATGTACAGACATTTTAAAGGCAATCTGTATCAGATCAGATGTCTTGCAAAACATAGCGAGACAGGAGAGATGATGGTCGTTTATCAGGCAATGTACGGAGATTTTCAGGTTTATGTAAGAGAGCTTGATTCCTTTATGGAAGAAATAGACAGAGAAAAATATCCGAGCGCTGCCGGACGATATCGGTTTGAACTGATGGGCGCACAGGATGCAGCTCAGGAGACAGCAGACCGGATTGATACGGAATGGCAAAGACCGGCGCAGGAACCGCCTAAAGAAGAAAAGGTGGCGGAGCCTGTAGTGCATGTGTCGGATGAACAACAGGAAGAATTGAATATTGATCCTCTGGTATTGGAATTTCTGGACGCGGATTCTTACGAGCAGCGATTGGAGATTTTAAGCAGGCTTCACAACCGTATCGATAATCATATGATTAACACGATGGCGGTTGCAGTGGATGTTGAAATCAAAGAAGGGGACATAGAAGATAGATACGAGGAATTAAAAAGCTGTCTTCTGACCTTTGAGAAATTTGAGTGCAACAGACTAAGATAAAAGCCTGAAATTGTTGTAGACCCACTGAATTGCAGCACATGCGGATATCCTGACAGAGAATCGATAGACAGTATGATTCATTTTGGGTCAGGAGGGATAGTATGTCTTATAATTTGGAGACAAAACTTGTTGTAGGTGTTTCTTCCAGAGCGTTGTTTGATTTATCCTGTGAAAATGAGATATTTGAAACGGAGGGAGTAGAAGCCTACTGCAAGTATCAGGTAGAGCATGAGGATGAAATTTTACAGCCGGGACCGGGATTTCCACTGATTAGGGCATTGCTGAATCTGAATAATCTGCCCGGCAGGGAAGATTGTGTGGAAGTTATTATTATGTCCCGTAACAGTCCGGACACATCGCTTCGTGTATTTAATGCCATTAAATATTATGGTTTAAATATTACAAGAGCCGTATTAGCGAGCGGTGCTTCTCTTGCTCCTTATTTGGAAGCATTCCGGACGGATTTATTTTTGTCGGCGTATGAAGACGATGTGCAGAGTGCAATAGATTCCAACATTGCAGCCGGGATTATCTGCAATGATGGGTTACATACATATGATTGCGAGCATCGGATTAAGCAGATTCGGATAGCGTTTGACGGGGATGCAGTATTATTTTCAGATGAATCGGAGCGTATTTTTAAAGAACAGGGATTAGAGGCATTTGAGGAAAATGAACGGAAGAATGCCAATAATCCGTTGCAGGCAGGACCGTTTGCCAGATTTTTAAAAACATTATCGGAATTACAGAAAGAATATACGGTGGACGAAGCGCCAATCAGAACTGCGCTTGTGACATCCAGGTGCGCGCCTGCACATGAAAGGGTTATCCGTACTTTGCGGGCATGGAATGTCAGAATTGATGAAGCTTTCTTTTTGGGAGGCGTTCAGAAGACGGATGTACTGAAAGCATTTGGGGCGCATATCTTCTTTGATGATCAGGCAGTGCATACGCAGACAGCTTCTAAAGTAGTGCCGTCGGCAAGAGTTCCCTACAAGAATTCTTCCTGAAATAGAACATGAGAAAGCGGTATGGAAATTTGTTAGAGAAAATAGTAAAACCACTGCTTGCGTGGTATGATAAGGGAAGACGAATTTTACCATGGAGAGAATCTCCGACTCCTTACCATGTGTGGGTTTCGGAAATTATGTTACAACAGACAAGAGTAGAGGCTGTGAAACCTTATTATGACAGGTTTATGAAAGAACTGCCGGACATTGAATCGCTTGCTAAAGTTGACGAGGAAAAACTCTTGAAATTATGGGAAGGTCTTGGATATTATAACCGTGCCAGAAATTTGAAGAAATCTGCGGAGAAAATCGTTATAGATTATGAAGGGCAGATGCCGGATTCATATGAAGAACTTGTGAAACTGACCGGAATCGGAAGTTATACGGCGGGAGCTATTGCTTCTATCGCTTTTGGTAAGCCTTATCCTGCGGTAGACGGTAATGTACTTCGTATTTTGGCAAGACTGAGACTGGATGAACGAGACATTTTAGATGCCGGGGTTAAACGTGCAGTTGAAGCAGAATTGCTTCAAGTAATTCCTAAAGACAGACCGGGAGATTTTAATCAGGCATTAATGGAATTAGGCGCGGTTGTCTGCATCCCCAATGGTATGCCAAAGTGTGATATATGCCCGTTATCGGCATTTTGTGAAGCGGTGAAGGCGGAGCGCATAACGGAGTTCCCGAAGAAAAAACCTAAAAAACCGCGCAGTATCGAAGAAAAGACAATTCTTGTTATTCAGGATGACGATAAAATTGTACTTCGTAAACGTAATGAGACAGGGCTGTTGGCAGGAATGTATGAATTTCCGTCTATGGACGGAACGCAGACGGCGAAGAGAGTTCTTGCCTATATTAAGTCAATGGGAATGACGCCGCTTAAAATTGAGAAGCTGCCATCGGCAAAGCATATCTTTACCCATAAGGAATGGTATATGACAGGATATCTGGTGCGGATAGACGAGCTGGAACTCTTGGAGCCGAAAGAAGAACTGTTTTTCGTCACACAACATGAAATGGCAGACAGGTATCCGCTTCCGTCAGCATTCGCTGCGTATATGAAATTTGTGGGTACAAAAGGACAGTCTGATCAGACAGAAACCGGAAACGGAGGAAAAAGCAGAGGATGAAACTATTATCAATAGCAGTGCCATGCTACAATTCAGAGGCTTATATGAGTAAGTGTGTGGAGTCGTTACTGGCAGGCGGTGCGGATGTGGAAATTTTGATTATAGATGATGGTTCTACGGATAAAACAGGAAGCATTGCGGATGAATATGAGGCAAAATATCCGGGCATTGTCAAAGCGTTCCATCAGGAAAATGGCGGTCACGGCGCTGCGGTCAATACGGGACTTGAGAATGCTTCAGGACTTTATTTTAAAGTAGTAGACAGTGATGACTGGGTTAAGGAAAGCGCATACCGGAATATATTGCAGACCTTGCGGGATGCAGCGGGCGCTAATCCTGTACTGGACATGCTGATTAGTAATTTTGTCTATGAAAAAGAGGGCGAGAAAAAGCATAAAGTGATGAAATATCATCACGCGCTGCCGAAAGACAGGATGTTTACATGGGATGAGGTCAAACATTTTCATAAAGGGCAGTACATTTTGATGCACTCTGTTATTTTTAGGACAAAACTGCTGAAAGAATGCGGACTGCGGCTGCCGGAGCATACATTTTATGTAGATAATCTGTTTGTGTTTGAACCGTTGCCCTATGTAAAGACGATGTATTATCTTGATGTTAATTTTTACAGGTATTATATCGGCAGAGAAGGGCAGTCTGTCAACGAGCAGATTATGATATCCAGAATCGACCAGCAGATTAGCGTCAATAAGATGATGCTGGATTATCTGGTACAGAAAAAGGCAGAAATTTATAAACAGCATAAAATGCGGATTTATATGGTGAATTATCTGGAAATTATTACCGTGATTTCTTCTATTTTGCTGATTCGCGCCGATACGGAGGAAAGTCTTGCCAAGAAAAAAGAACTTTGGGATACCATCAGACAAAAGGACATCCTTTTATATATCCGGCTTCGTTACGGCATCATGGGAAATTCCATGAATCTTCCGGGGAAAGGCGGCAGAAAAATATCCGTAGAGGGATACAAAATCTGCCAGAGATTCTTTAAATTCAACTAAAGAAATTGCATTTTCAGAATCGAGTGGCACCGGCACTCGATTTTTTGTTGTTGTAGTTGTGTTTTAAGTTCAGTAAGATATCGAAGCGGTATACAAGCAGATACATGATAGCTGCCATAATAAAAGCGGTCATGACGTCAAACATGGAATGCTGCTTAATCAAAACGGTTGACATAATAATGGAACTGCAAAGTATTAAAGAACCGAAACGGATACCTTTATGCTGTTCTAAATGTCTGCTCTTTATAATGGCAAAATGACAGCCAAGCGAATTATATACATGTATGCTGGGCCATAAGTTAGTAGGTGTATCAACGCTGTAAAGATGAGAGACTAACTGCGTGAAAATATTATTTCGCGGCATAACAAATGGTCTTAAGTGATGGCCGTTTGGCGAAATCGTGGAAATCAGCAGAAAAACCGTCATTCCGGTAAACAGGAAAGCACAGCTTTTGTAATAGTCATCTTTATCCTTAAAAAATAAAAATGCGATTGTTGCTGCAACATACACAAACCATAATAGGTAGGGAACGACAAATACTTCACAGAACGGAATATGGTCGTCCAATGCAACGTGGATAACTTTGTAATGTGTTATGGTTGTCTCTAAATGACTGAACCATATCATATATATTGAGAAATAGATAATAAGCGGAACAGCATGTTTATACTTATTAAAAAATGACTTCATAATAATTCCCTATCTCCTTGTCACACATAAGAAGTAATGTCTGCGGTGATATATGTTGAAAAATATCTTAGCAGAATATAGGAAAAAGTCAAAATCATTTTTATATAAAAATTTTTCTTTTTTTGCTGAAAAAATAGCAAAAATGTGCAAAGTGGAGACAGATTAATTCAAAAAGCGCAGTTTTTGCTTTTCACAGGACAGATATATGTGGTCTGATTTTAAATGTACTTCGCCGTCCGTATGTACCCAAAGCGGTGCTGAGGTCTTTATCTCCACCCGGCTTGCCCGGTAATGGGTAATGTGGGGAAAGAGATAATGTTTTCCGAAAAAGGCAGTAGGCAGCGCAATGAGAATAAGCAGTTTTGGAAGATTGCCGACAAAGCATAAATCAAGCAAACCGTCTTCTGCGTCCGCATCAGGGCAGAATTTGAATCCGCCGCCTTCGTAACGGCGTATCATAGATGCAATAAAAAGAAAGCGGTTTACATAAATTGGATTACCCCCATCCAAACATAACTCACAGGATATCGGTCTGGCGGTAATTATTTGTTTGAGTGCAATGCCCAGATAGGTCAGTTTTCCGAGTTTCAGCCTGTTCAATAAATTTTTGATGCCGGAGGAAAGCGCTTCCTCGCATACGGCAGCGTCAAAGCCAATACCGCTGCTGACAACAAAATACCGCTTATGTGTGTCAAAGGACTCATCTGCTTTCGCATCCGGTATCCGGTCTGCAAAGGTAAGTACGCCAAGGTCAGCCATCCGGGAAACATTTCCTTTTAAGATGGTTTCGAGAATTTGTACCGGGTCCTTGCTTAATTTCATATCTCTTGCCAAGTCATTACTTGAACCGGTAGGAATATAACCGATATTTACTTTGGAAAAATCGCGTATGCCCTGCAGCGCCTCATTCATCGTGCCGTCGCCGCCCAAAATGATGAGATTAGTAACTTCGTCGGAAGCTGTAATTTCCCGGACAAGCTCGGCAACGTGTCCGTCATGCGTTGATTCCATCACTTGATAGGGAACCTTTTTTTCCTGAAAAACCGGTTCTAATTTCTGCCAGATAGACAGACTGTGACCGGACTGGGAAGCCGGATTTACTATAATATAGTACATATTTACACCCTCTGTTTTCCAATTTTGTAACGTTAGGCATTAGTATACCACATTTTTAGATTTACGGAAAGCAGGAATAAGATGTTGCGTTCCAATCCATCCTTGTGATATACTTACACTGGTTTTTTATAAATAATAGTACAAAAATAGAAAAATAGAAGAAAGGCAGGAACAGAAATGTATTCATTAGATGAAGTAAAAGTAGTAGACCCGGAGATAGCACAGGCAATTGTTGATGAACAGAATCGTCAGAACTCCCATATTGAGTTAATCGCATCGGAGAACTGGGTAAGTAAGGCAGTGATGGCGGCGATGGGAAGCCCCTTAACCAATAAATATGCGGAAGGATATCCGGCAAAAAGATACTACGGTGGCTGTGAATGCGTTGATGTAGTAGAAAATCTTGCCATTTCAAGAGCAAAGGAACTGTTTGGCTGTGAGTATGTCAATGTGCAGCCTCATTCAGGCGCACAGGCTAATATGGCGGTATTTTTCGCTGTTATGGAGCCGGGAGATACTTTTATGGGAATGAATCTTGACCACGGCGGACATCTTTCTCACGGTTCACCGGTCAATATGTCCGGCAAATATTTTCATTGTGTGCCTTACGGCGTGAATGACGATGGATTTTTGGATTATGATAAAGTAAGAGAGATTGCGCTGGAATGTAAACCGAAAATGATTGTAGCAGGCGCTTCCGCTTATGCAAGAACACTGGATTTTAAGAAATTCAGGGAGATTGCGGACGAAGTGGGCGCTGTTTTGATGGTAGATATTGCGCATATCGCCGGACTGGTAGCTGCAGGGCTGCATCCGAGTCCGATTCCGTATGCACACGTAACGACAACGACAACACATAAGACGCTGCGCGGACCTCGTGGCGGTATGATTATGTCTTCCAATGAGGTTGCGGAGAAATACAACTTTAACAAGGCAATTTTCCCCGGCATTCAGGGCGGTCCTTTAATGCATGTGATTGCAGCGAAAGCAGTCTGCTTCAAGGAAGCGCTTTCTCCGGCATTTAAGGAGTACCAGCAGGGTGTGATTGACAATGCGCAGGCGCTTTGCAAAGGGCTTTTATCCAGAGATATCAGAATTGTTTCCGGCGGTACGGACAACCATCTGATGTTAGTTGATTTGACAAATTATGATTTGACAGGAAAAGCAGTGGAAAAACTGCTTGACGAGGCACATATCACGGCAAATAAGAATACAATTCCGAACGACCCGAAATCTCCGTTTGTTACAAGCGGTATCAGACTGGGAACACCTGCAGCTACTTCCCGCGGTTTAAAGGCAGCGGATATGGATCAGGTAGCGGAAGCAATAGCAACTGTTATTAAAGAGGGAGAAGCGGGCATTCAGAAAGCGCGTGACATCATTAAGACATTAACGGATAAATATCCGCTGAACTAAGGAGAGAAAGAGAGGCTTGATGAGAAAATGATTCAGGTAGCAGTTTTAGGATACGGTACGGTGGGAAGCGGTATCGTAGAGGTGATTGAAACCAACAAAGCAGAAATCAATAAGAAAGCGGGAGCGGAATTAAATATAAAATATATTCTGGATTTGAGGGATTTTCCGGGCGATGCTTACGAGCATAAGGTGGTTCATGATTTTAATATGATATTAGAAGACCCTGAAGTTTCCATTATCTGTGAGACAATGGGCGGAATAAAACCGGCTTATGATTATTCCAAACAGGCGCTGCTTGCAGGGAAAAGCGTCTGTACTTCCAATAAGGAGCTTGTTGCAAATCACGGTGCGGAACTGCTTGAGCTTGCCAGACAGAATCACTGTAATTACCTGTTTGAAGCGAGTGTAGGCGGCGGCATTCCGATTATCCGTCCTTTGAACTATTCTTTGACAGCCGAAAAAATTGATGCCATTACGGGTATTTTAAATGGTACGACAAACTATATTTTAACGAAAATGGATAAAAACGGCGCAGATTTTGCGGAAGTTTTAAAAGAGGCGCAGGATAACGGCTATGCCGAGAGAAATCCGGAAGCGGATATTGAGGGATATGATGCCTGCAGAAAAATTGCGATTCTTTCTTCTTTGATGAAGGGAGAGAATGTCAATTATGAGGACATTTATACCGAAGGTATCACGAAAATTTCACAGGCGGATTTTCTATATGCAAAGAAGATGGAGCGTTCCGTAAAGCTTCTTGCTATGAGCAGGAATACGGAAAGCGGATTTTATGCTATGGTAGCGCCTTTCTTAATTGCGAAAGAACATCCGTTATACAGTGTAAATGATGTATTCAATGCTGTTTATGTGCATGGCAATATGTTGGGAGATTCCATGTATTATGGACGCGGAGCGGGCAAACTGCCGACTGCAAGCGCTGTTGTTTCCGATGTAGTAGACTGTGCAAGGCATCTGGGAAAGACAGTTATGTGTTTCTGGGATAATAAGCAGGTAAAATTAATGGATATTGCAGATACAAAGCGTAGGTTCTTTGTACGTGTAGAAGCTGCGAAAAAGCAGGATGCACTGGCAGCGTTTGGCTCAGTAGAAGAAATTAATGCGCAAGTTGCAGAGGAATTTGCTTTTGTTACGGATGTTATGACGGAAAAGACGTTTAATGAGAAAATTTCTGTTATCGGCGGTATGATTAACAGAATTCGTATCGAGGGATAAAAAGGAGTTCGGAAGATGAACAGGAAGTATATTATCGTATTAGGGGACGGCATGGCGGATGAACCGATAGAGAGTCTGAACGGTAAGACCCCGCTCGAATATGCCAATACGCCGGCAATGGACGAATTAAGTAAAAAAGCGGAGATTGGAATGGTGCATACGATTCCGGAGGGAATGAAACCGGGTTCTGATACAGCGAATCTCTCCGTTTTAGGGTATGATCCGAAACAGTATTATTCCGGACGCTCACCTTTAGAAGCGCTTAGTATCGGTGTCCCGATGAAAGATACGGATATTGCGCTGCGCTGCAATATCGTAACGATTTCCGAAGATGACGTGCCTTTTGAGGAAAAAACGATTATCGACCATAGTTCCGGTGAAATCAGCACGGAAGACTGCGCCGTTTTACTGGATGCGGTCAAAAAAGAACTGGAAAACGAGACATACAAATTTTATGTGGGAACAAGCTACAGACACTGTCTCATATGGGAGAAGGGGGAAGTTATTGAGCTGACACAGCCTCATGATGTGCTGACACAGGTAATCGGCCCTCATCTTCCGGAAGATAAGACTTTGCGTGAAATGATGAAGAAAAGTTATGATATTTTAGTAAATCATCCCATTAATATAGAAAGAAAAAAGAAAGGTCTGAATCCTGCAAACTGTTGCTGGTTCTGGGGAGCGGGAACGAAGCCTGCTTTGTCTTCCTTTGAGGAAAAAACAGGTAAAAAGGGCATGATGATATCGGCAGTTGATTTGCTCAAGGGGATTGCTGTCGGTGCAGGTATGGGGATAGCGCAGGTAGAGGGGGCAAACGGCGGTCTTAACACCAATTATGAAGGGAAAACGCAAGCAGCTCTGACGGCACTCTTGCAGGATGGCTATGATTTTGCCTATATTCATCTGGAAGCGCCGGATGAGATGGGGCATCAGGGCAGTGCTAAGCGTAAGGTGCAGGCGATTGAATATCTGGATGCAAGGGTGGTTGCGCCGCTTGTAAAAGAGTTGGACGAAAAAGGCGTCTCTTACCGCATGCTGGTATTGCCTGACCATCCGACTCCTGTCCGGGTAAGGACACATACGTCCGACAGTGTACCGTATATGCTTTATGACAGCGAAAATCAGCTGGATAAAGCATGGCATTATAATGAAAAAGATGGAAATGCCAGCGGAAACTATATTCCGGTTGGTCATACATTGATAAATCATTTGTTTGAAGTATAAAAGGAAGGCTGGTTATTGAAAATGAGAAAAGTAGTGAAATTTGGCGGAAGTTCTCTTGCCAGTGCAGAGCAGTTTAAGAAAGTCGGCGATATTATTCATGCAGATAAAGAGCGTAAATTTGTAGTACCGTCCGCACCCGGAAAAAGAGATGCAGATGATACAAAAGTAACGGATATGCTGTATGCGTGCTATGATTTGGCTGATGAAGGCAAAGAGTTTAAGGAAGAACTAAAGGCAATCAAGGAACGTTATCAGGAAATTATAGACGGTCTTTCTTTGACGCTTTCTCTGGAGGATGAGTTTAAGACAATTTCTAAAAATTTCAAAAACAAAGCCGGCAAGGATTATGCGGCATCCAGGGGAGAATACCTTAACGGCATTATCATGGCTGCATATCTTGGATTTGAGTTTGTCGATGCGGCTGAAGTTATTCGTTTTAAGGATAATGGTGAGTTCGAAGCGGAAACGACTAATGAATTGATGCGGGAACGCTTAGGTTCTATGAAAGCAGCAGTCGTTCCGGGCTTTTATGGCGCTAAAGCGGATGGCACAGTCAAGACTTTTTCACGCGGCGGCTCTGATATTACGGGTTCCATCGTAGCAAGGGCAATTAAAGCGGACGTTTATGAGAACTGGACGGATGTTTCCGGAATTCTGGTTGCTGATCCCCGGATTATCTATAAACCGGAAGGAATAGAGACAGTTACATACAAGGAACTTCGGGAGTTATCTTATATGGGCTTTAACGTACTCCATGAGGATGCTATTTTCCCGGTTAGAAGAGAGGGGATTCCGATTAATATCAGAAATACTAATTCACCGGAGGATGAAGGCACTTGGATTGTGGAAAGCACATGTCAGAAACCGAAATACATTATCACAGGTATTGCCGGAAAGAAAGGCTTCTGTGCAGTCAATATTGAAAAGGATTCCATGAACTCGGAAGTAGGATTCGGTAGAAAAGTGCTGCAAGTTTTTGAAGATAACGGTATTTCATTTGAACATGTGCCGTCAGGCATTGATACGATGACGGTTTTTGTACATCAGGATGAATTTATGCATAAAGAGCAGAAAGTGGTTTCCGGTATTCACAGACTTGCCGACCCGGATGCGATTGATATTGAGGCAGATCTTGCGTTAATTGCTGTTGTAGGACGCGGCATGAAATCTACGAGGGGAACGGCAGGCAGAATCTTTTCTGCGCTTGCCCATGCAAATGTCAACGTAAAAATGATAGACCAGGGCTCGAGTGAGTTAAATATTATCATTGGAGTTGCTAATGCAGATTTTGAAACAGCCATAAAGGCGATTTATGACATATTCGTATTGTATCAGTTATAGTTATTTGTTATACTTTGACTAAAAGGGGAAAGGAATTTTTAATATGATAAATACGGCAGATAATTCTTTAGTTTACACAAATAGCGAGTGTATTGGGTGTAATAAGTGTATATCGGTATGTCCTGTATTGACGGCTAATTATGCAGTAGAGGAAGATGGTAAGAATAAGATTATTGTTGACGGAAAACAGTGTGTTGCCTGCGGCGCCTGCTTTGATGCCTGTGAGCATCATGCGAGGGAATATCATGATGATACGGAGCAATTCTTTGAAGATTTAAAGAAGGGGCAGAAAATATCCCTCCTGCTTGCACCTGCATTTCTGGCAAATTATCCGAAAGAATACGCATCTGTACTTGGCGGATTGAAGCAAATGGGCGTAAACCGTATTATCAGTATCAGCTTCGGTGCGGATATCACAACATGGGCATATATCAAATATATTACGGAAAATAAGTATTTCGGCGGTATTTCACAGCCTTGTCCGGCAATTGTAGGATATATTGAAAAATATATACCGGAACTGCTTCCGAACCTTATGCCGGTACATTCACCTATGATGTGCGGTGCCGTTTATGCGAAGAAATATATGAAGATACAGGACAAACTTGCTTTTATAAGTCCCTGTATTGCGAAAAAGAATGAAATTGACGATCCGAACTGCGGCGGATATATTTCCTATAATGTGACATTCGATCATTTGATGAAATATGTCAGAACGCATAATATTTCCGGAGCGCCGGTTTCCGATGAGATAGAATACGGACTCGGCTCTATTTATCCGATGCCGGGCGGACTGAAAGAAAATGTTTACTGGTTCTGCGGAGAAGATATTTTTGTCCGTCAGATAGAAGGTGAGCGCCATGCTTATGAGTTTCTGGAAGATTATAAAGAAAGGGTTCTCCATAAAAAAGACCTGCCTTTTATGGTAGATGCACTTAACTGTGCCAAAGGATGTCTCTATGGTACGGCGGTAGAGGAGGAAAAAGCAAAGAGCGACGATACGCTTTATGAAATGCAGAAAATCAAGGCAGCAAGCAAGAAAAACAATAAGCAGAGTGCATGGGGTAGAAATTTGACGCCGAAGCAGAGACTGGATCGTTTCAACAAACAGTTCAAAGAACTGGATTTGAATGATTTTATCAGACATTATACGGACAAGTCGAAAGGACTTGAGATAAGATATCCTGATACTGCCGGACTGGAAGAAATTTTTACGGGAATGAACAAGGATACGTCGGAAAAACGTAAAATTAACTGTTCGGCATGCGGTTATAAAACATGTAACGATATGGCGGCAGCTATTTATAACGGTTGTAATACAGTTACAAATTGTGTTCATTACATAAAAGATGAAGTGTATAAAGAAAAGCTTCTTGCAGAAGAACTATCCGCAGAGATGCAGGAGAAGAATGAAGTAATTCAGGCAAGAAACGAGCAGATTGCCGATTTGCTTGGTGAGGTAGCAGTTGATTTTGACAGTCTGGACAAGTCTATTAATGAAATGTCAATTGGAAATAGCAGCAATGCAGCAGAGAGTACGGGAATTTCAGCATCTATGAGTGATGTTGTAAAATTCTGCGATGCTCTGAGGACGGCGCTTGGTTCGATTCAGAGTTTGTTAGTGAAGTTGGAGGAAAACAATCTGGAGATAACGGATGTTGCCGAAGAAACTAACTTACTTGCGTTAAATGCCAGCATTGAGGCGGCAAGAGCAGGAGAGTCAGGACGAGGCTTTGCTATCATTGCGGAAAATATCAAGAAACTGGCTGATTCTTCCAAAGATACGGCGAGCGACAGTGACAAGAATAAAGAGGAAATCCAGAATGCAATCAATTCATTGTTTGAGGATGCGGAGAAGTTGATTGCCATTATTGACGGAGTTAATGTACGTGTGACTAACCTTGCAGCTGCAACAGAGGAGATTGCGGCATCGGCTGATGTAATAAGCACCATTTCCTCCGATTTAAGAGATAAACTGAATGAGTTGAATCGCAGCAGATAAGATATGCAGTAGATAGAAAGAAGCGGCTTCCAGTGAGCCGCTTTTTTAGTAGCCTAAGTCCTCCGCAACCAGATATACGTGAATTCTGCCGGGATGACCGCTTCTTCGTGTTACAACGATTTGATTACAGAAGCATTCCGGTGCAAGACAGTCAAGACAGTGACCGACCGCGGCGCATGGTATTTTCTTATCCAAACGAATGGCATTTGCAGGTGAAGCAATGTTTCTGACTCTGGCAACGCCGCTTGTTACGTCTGTAACGATTTTATTCATGCCGACAACAATAATCACATGGCTTGGTCCCTGAATCAGACAGGCAACACGGTTGCCGTTGCCGTCAATATTAATCAATTCACCATTTATGGTAAGCGCGTTACTGCTCATCAGGTAGTAATCGGCAAGAACCGTTTTGGCATAGATTTGTCTTGCTTCCTCAGGATTTTTTGCGCTCATTCTGTCAATCAGTTCATAAGAGCCATTGTTGATGGCGTCCATCAGTCCTATTTCTTTAATACTTTCGCTTCCACCCCAGCCGATGCTGCTGCCTTTTGGAATGGAATTAAGAATTGCCTGTACACATTCGGCGCCTGTTTCAAAGTAATATCCCGACATATTTCTCTTTTCCAGATTTTCAATAATAGAATGTGCCATAGCGGCAAAAGCTTTTGTTTTATGTGACATCATAGTATCCCCCGCTTTCTTTTTTTATTAATTTGATTTTCATATATCATTTTATCAGCTTTTACATGTCGAATTTAACTGTATAAAAAGGGAAAAATTGGAAAAAATGAGAAAATATAGAAAAAAATGAAATAAATTGTAAAAATTTAAAATTATTTAGAAAAATGTGTTGACAAATTAAAAGCATATGATATAATAAACTTACAAAAACAAATTCACATAGATACTACAATAGAGGTGAGGAAAAGGAATCACATCTATAGAAAGAGAGGTATGGTCCACCGAAAACGTAAATTAAAATCCATTTTAAAGTACAAATGAATAAGGAACTAAAGACAAAACAAAAATCAGAATCGTAATCGAGTACAGAAGAAAAAGTAACGAGGGACAAAGGAAAAAGAGAAAAACCGTTACAAGTATATTCATACAAAAGAAAAGTGGAAAGAGTACGAAAGAGGAAAAAATGGAGGTAAAGACCATTGGATAGTATAGTTTAGAGGCGGGTGTTAATCATAAAGATTGATACCCGCTTCCTCGTGTGCCGTCTGTTTTGTTTGCATAGATGAAAAGAAATAGAGAAAAAGATAAAAAAATGTGGTAAAATGTATAAAAATAGGTTATTATATACTATATCTTGTATGTAAAAAGTGAGATTGGAGAATTTTATGGGAAAATTGATTAACCGAAAGAAAAAAATTTTTTCAGAAGAAGAACTGGAAGATGATGAGATAGAGGATATAGATGAAGATGATTTTGATATCGATGTTGAAGAAGATGATGACGATGACGATGACGACGATGATGATGATGATGACATAGAGGAAGAGGATGACATAGAAGAGGAGGAGAGCGAAGAGGACAGGCGTTCTTATAGAAGGAAAAGGCGTGTAAGGAATCAGATTATCGCTTATAGTGTTGTTGTGCTTTTTGTAATCGCTCTGGTAGTTGGAGGGATTGCTGCAGGACAACGAATTTCCGCTTCATTAAAGGCGAAGAAGCAGGAGGCAGAGCTGGAAGCTGCACGTTTGGAACAGGAGCAGGAACAACAGCAGCCGGACGAGATGATTATAGAAGCTCCTCCGGCGATAGAGGTAGCAACTATGGATGAACAGATAGATGAGCTTGTTGACAGCATTATTTCATCAATGCCTTTAGAGGATAAAGTAGCGGGGCTTTTTATTATTACGCCGGAGGCACTGACAGGAGTAGAAACTGTTACACAGGCCGCTGATGCGACACAGGAGGCATTAAAGCAATATGCAGTTGGCGGGTTAATTTACTTTAGCCAGAATATTACAGATAAAGAGCAGTTGACAGAAATGTTATCAGCAACGGCGCTGAAAAGTAGTTATCCTATTTTTCTTGCGGTAGATGAAGAGGGTGGAGAGGTCAGCCGTGTAGCGAACAGCGATATTGATGTGATTCAAGTAGACAGTATGGCGGATATCGGGGCAAACGGTGATGCGGCGGCCGCTTATGAGACAGGTATGACAATAGGCTCTTATTTAAAAGAACTGGGATTTAACTTAGATTTTGCACCTGTTGCTGACGTTGTTACGGATGAGGGAAGCGATATATTAGGAAGCCGCTCATTCGGAACGGATGCCGGTGTCTGTGCGGAGATGGTGTCAAATGTGGTAGACGGTATGCAGGGAACCGGCGTCAGCGCTTGTTTGAAACATTTTCCCGGCATTGGTTCGGCAAAAGAAGATACTCATGACGGTAAGGTCGAAATGGAAACGACACTGGACAGTATGAGAAATTCCGATTTTATTCCGTTTCAGGCAGGAATTGAAGCAGGGGCGGACTTTGTCATGGTCAGTCATGTTGTAGCAGTCTCTTTAGATGAGGATATAGTGCCAAGTTCCTTCTCAAGCGTTGTCGTTACGGATATCCTGCGCGGAGAATTGGGATTTGATGGCGTTATCATTACGGATGCACTGGATATGGGAGCCATTACAGATAATTATGCTTCAGACGAAGCTGCGGTAAAAGCCATTGTGGCAGGTGTTGATATGCTTTTAATGCCCGAGGATTTTGAAGCGGCTTATACCGGGCTTTTGACAGCCGTTCAGGAGGGGGTTATTCCGGAAGAGAGAATCAATGAGTCGCTGCGGCGGATTTATCGTATTAAGTACGCTAATAAATTAACGTAGGATTTTTTGAATTTTTCGTTGACAAAAATTAGTAAGTGTAGTATGCTATTATTTGTCCGGCGGAGATAAGGGTTGTTCATCTGATTGGATAAATAATATGCGCGAGTGGCTCAGTTGGTGGAGCACGACCTTGCCAAGGTCGGGGTCGCG
>CAZKOR010000017.1:0-35153 GCA_964554405.1 uncultured Bacteroides sp.
ACGCCCGAATATTCATTTAATGCATCGTTATCTGTGGCCGCTGCGGCGGCTTAGCGGAATCAGGTGCATATGAAAATGAAAGACTGTCTGTCCTGCTATCTCCCCGTTATTCTGCACCAGATTAAATCCATCGCAGTGCAGCTTTTCGGTGATTTTCTTCACCATCTTTTTCGCTAACAATATCGTATGTGATGCTGTCTCATCCGGCAATTCATACAAATTCGCATAGTGATTTTTCGGCAGAATCAGCGCATGCCCTTTTGCCGCCGGAGCCAAATCCAGAATCACTCTGAACTCATCATCCTCATACAATGTCTTAGACGGTATCTCTCCGTTCGCTATTTTACAAAAAATACAATTATCGTCCCTCATTGCTAACCTCCCTATAATATAAACTGAAAATCTCCGGTTTCAGTTTAACCGAACATGAATACCTGATCTAACATCCTAAGCACCTTAAAGTCACCTTTTAACTTCATATCGCCAGCCATAAAAGAACGTTGGAAGCTTGTCTCACCGGAGACGATTTCTATCATGGAATCCTGACTCATCTGTACTTCGACGTCAAAAACCTCACCCTGACCATAAAAACAGTTCAACTGCGCACCATCCACTTCAATCACAAGCGGCTTCTTTTTCTCATCAATCACAATTTTATATCTTGCTGCAAAACCTGCCAGCGGATGAAAATGTTCTCGAAAATCCTCTATAAACTCGGTATCATTTTCTTTCTCACTGCTTCCCATCAAATCCCTGAACAAACTGGTCAGTTCCTGAATATCCGCTTTCTGACGCTGTACATAACTGTCATCGGCAACATATTGAGAAAGCTGTTCGGACTCCTGCGGCGTCAAATCAATATTCCTCGGAATGGATATCTTCTGTTTTACCGCCTGATTGCTGGCAGGCAGACAGGGCATTTTCTGGTTAATCGTCCGGTAAAGATTCTCCGCATTTTTCTCTATAATCCGCTGATATTCCTCATTATTTTCCAAAATAGCGGTATCTGCAATATAGCCGCACAATCCGCTGCAGGGACGCCCGCCCAAAATTTCCCATGCCGTGGCAAGATTTAATTTACCCTCCTGTTCGCCATATGTTGTAGACATGACAATAGGACACATATAAATCTCGCTGATTTTTTCTTTATCACCGTACAGCCAGCAGGCATCCAGAAACTGCTGCATATAGCCGCCGATTCCATACCACTCTATTGTTGTCGCCAGAATAATACCATCCGCATTTTTTAATGTCTGCGGCAGTGTTGTAATTTTATTTTTCAATTCCTGTAAACGATAAATTTCTACAATGACATGCAGCTCCTCCAGTACTTCCTGAATTTTTCCCAGTACATAAAGCGTAGGGTCATCAACCAACCCTCTGCCTCCATAGTAAACATTAATTTTCATAATAACCCTCTCTTTTGCTCTCTTCCTTCTTTATCTCAGGCATCAGCAGCCAGAAAATGCCTGCTGACAGAAATCCCATAATAACACCGCCGACGTGTGCTGCATTATTGACGTAACTACTTGTAAAACCGCAATACAAAGAAAAGGCGATAGAAAATACGATTCTGCCCGTTGTCACATCCGCAAGTTTTCCTCTATGCAAAAGCGCTAACATCAAAAGCGCCCCCTCTACTCCGAAAATGGCGCCGCTTGCTCCTACCGAACTGACATAATAACCTGTTATCATTTCATATCCTGCGGAAAAAACATTGCCAACGAAACCTGACAAAAAATAGATAAGCATATAGGAAATATGCCCAACCTGTTTCTCTATCACGTTGCCGATATAGAATAATACCAGCATATTGCTCACAAGATGTTCGATATCCGCATGCAGAAACATACTGGTAAATATCCGGTACCATTCTCCATCTTCTATCAGATTCATCACACTGAAAGCACCTTTATTATATAACAAATCACCCGTAAATGTACATAGAATAAATAAAATCACATTGATAACAACGAGCAGAATATTACATATATAGTATTTTCTCCCGTTTTCCGGGTTTTCGGAATCCTGAGACACTTCCCTCTCCACTGGCGGCTCTTTTGAAAGTTCATAAAGAAAATTCTCTAAAATCCCCTTCATTCCATAAAAATCAGCAATTTGATTTTCATGAAGCAATAATCTGTTTTCCGTAGAATCAATCAGCCAGCAAAATGAATCATTTCCGCATAGCTGTTTTGCCTTTCCTGTATCCGAACAAATAATCAGGGAGAGAATGTGTATCTCATTAATCCCTTTCTCCCGAAAAAACACCTGAATCTTTTCTTTAATATGTGTATATTGATCTTCCGTAATATAGAGTTCCTGTTTATAGTCAATAATATGCAGCACATTTACATAGTTATTTTCTCCGCGGAAAAAAAAGGTAAATTCCGGAAGATTGGACAAAACCTTATCAAATCCCTGTTCAATTAATAACCGCTCCAACTGCTCATATACCATAGCGATATCATCCTTATTAGATTTACCCGTTCTCTTAAATCATAAGATTATCATTTTCATACTGTCATGTCAAATAAGAAACTAAGTTCATACCAAATAATTTAAATGTATCTAAACATATGAAAACCCCTGAAAATAAAAAGAGCGAATGAATATATTGACTCATTTGGATTTCATGCTATATAATAGAAAAATAGAATATTTTAACAAACTTTAAAATATTAACTGGCATCTACGACAAAAGCGGGAACGGGGGTATTCATATGTTACATATAAAGTCATTGGATGATGGTCTCGAAATATTTAAGGCACTTGGCTCTGAAATCAGAATCGAAATCATCAAGATACTTCTCGAAAATCGCGGTATGAATATGAATGAACTGGCAAGCAGACTTAATATCACGAACGGTGCATTGACTAATCATATCAAAAAATTGGAAGACTGCGGCATCGTTTCTATATCTAATGAATCAGCCGGTCACGGAAATCAAAAAAAATGTTCTGTGTATCTAGATAAAATTTTGATAGATATGGATACGCAGGAAGATTTCAAAAATATTTATCAAACCAGCCTAAAGGTGGGGCACTTCACTGACTATGATGTATATCCGACCTGCGGTATCGCATCCAATACGGCTCTAATCGGAGAAGTAGATGACACCAGATATTTTGCTCATCCCGGAAGATATGAAGCGGATATTCTGTGGTTCACCAAAGGATATGTCGAATACATCGTTCCGAATTTCATTCCATACGGACAAAAAATTGACCAAATTACCGTATCTTTAGAAATCAGTTCTGAAGCTCCCGGCATCAACGATATCTGGCCCTCCGATATTTCTTTCAAAATCAACGGAAGAAAAATTGCTACCTGGACAAGTCCCGGCGATTTTGGAAATGTTAAAGGAATTTTTACTCCTGACTGGTGGTATCCTAACTGGAATCAGTATGGCCTATTGAAAATTCTTGTTATTAACAAAAGAGGAACTTTTATTGATGGTCTTCAGGTATCCGATGTGACTGTCAACGACTTTAAATTCGACTATCACAGCACTATCAAATTAAGATTGGAAGTCGAAGAGGATGCGGAACATGTCGGCGGTCTGACCATTTTCGGAAAAAGTTTCGGCAATTATAATCAGGACATAGACATACGGATTAACTACAGTCCGATTGCAGATTTTCCTCAGGAAACATAGTAAAACCACCGGCAATAATATCGCCGGTGGTTTTATGCGTTTTCTTTTTATTTTATATCTATGTTATCTTCAAGAACAAACCGACTCATGGATTCCTGTAATTCTTCAGCTTCCGTATTCAAAAGCCTTACCGTATCCGCAAGCGTATCTATTTCTTCCATTTTCTCACATACAACCATAGATATACTTTCTATTGACGACGCTATCTGACTGGACAACTGATAAATCTCTTCTATAGAGTTATTTACCAACTCTTTATTATCCTGCATATTCTTCATCTTCTGCCGGATAGAACCCAGCGCTTCTACCAGCATCGTCACACTGGCATTAATACTTCCGAATGTTGAAACCGTTTCTTTTAACATATCCGTCTGCCCACGAAGAAATTCCTCTGTTGTCTTGGCTGCATCGGTTGCCACTTGATTACTTTCCTGAATACCGCTTACTATTTCCCTGACGACAGTTCCTGCTTTCATAGACTGGTCTGCAAGATTACGAATTTCCATCGCTACAACGGAGAATCCCTTGCCGCTCTCACCAGCTCTTGCCGCCTCAATAAAAGCATTTAAAGATAACAGGTTTGTCTGCGAAGCGATGTCTTCTATTGTCGTAATAATATCCACAATCCTACCTGACTGCGTATTAACCTGATCTATACCGGACACCAGACTCTCTGCAATCTCTGCTGTCTCTTTTGATTTAATGCTTAACTCGTCAATACCGTCTTTTCCCTGCTCAAGCGAATACAAAACCTCTTCGATTTGTTGTGACATCTCTTCCGAAGCTCTATATACATCATTAATTTTTTCGGAAAAGTCCGCCATTTCTTCCACACTCATCTCAGTTTGCTTAAACTGTTCCTTTACGCTGCCTGATACGGATTCCATAGAAGAAGAGACCTGCTTCATGGAATCTTCAATTCCGGTAGTAAATGAAAATGCCTGCTGAGAAAGGTCTTTTACCTGTGTACCAAATTTCTGATTGTTTCCCACCAGACTCTTAATTCCGTCAAGCATGCTGTTAATGCTTCCCGCAAGCGTTCCAAACTCATCCTCTCGTTTCACCTGTACCGTTTCCATCAAATTTCCCTGTGAAATATGATAAAGGGACATGTTCATAGATTTCAATGTACTGCTGATGCTCTTAGAAATCCATACACCACACACAACTGCAAATAGGGAAGCTAAAATAACAACAATAATCGTAATGTTCCGTATACCCCTGACTTCCGCCAGAATAGTGTTCTCAGGAACCAATACGCAAACTTTCATACCTGTTTTACCTACAGGTGCGCTGACAAATAACTGTCTTTGTCCATTCGCCTGTACATAAGAAGATTCTACGTCTTTTGCGGAACTTTCCTGCACAAATTCCTTATCAATAAAAACTGAGTTCCCCTGACAGCGTTCCATACCGATACTATCACCGTTTTTATATTCCTGTAGCAGAAATTCACGTCCGTCTTCTGTCACAATACCGCGAATGCTGCCTGCTCCTAACTCCATCACGCCAAGGAGATTCTCCATATAATTTTTATCTACATCAATAACAAGAAAACCTTTATTATTCTTCAACACAAAGTGCATCATAAATGAGAATGCATAGGAATCATTTGATATTCCGAGCGTTTTATCCACATATTCATGGTTACCCCGCCATGCATTGGAAGTCTTTTTGCCAACCATTGCCTGTCCTTCCGAAGTCCCGACATAATCTTGATAAGCATTCTCAGGAAGTCCTTTTACGTTTGATGCAAGATTTTTTCCACCCTCCGCAAGCAGATAATAACCACCTATATACGAAGACGCACTTTTTATCGCAATCAAATCATCATTAAGCCCATTAGCATACCGGGTGGCTTCCGTTCCTCCGCTCTGGAACATATCATTATAATAGTTATTAAAGTCTTCCCCAAGATAAAATTCTACTGCCTTATTTGATACCGACTCGCAAATAAGCTGTAGGGAGGTACCCATAGAAGAAGCCGCACTAATTACTGCGTCTTCATACTTTTGCATAACTGCTTTAGATGCCATCTGATATGACAGACTTCCTAATAGGATAATAAGCACAATTGCTCCGGCGAAAACCATCATTAGTGAATTGGCAATTTTCTTTTTTCTTTCCGGTTTCTTCTTTTTACCTTTACCGTCCATTGTCTCCCTCTCTTCATTTTTTATCTTGTTCGTTTTGCACAAAAAAACTTTCCTCCGGTCTATCAAAGTCATCATACTTCTCATCAATATGGTTCATAAAGACCCGATAAAAAAAGAAAGACTTTATATAAGATAAAAGCGCAAATCCGATAAAGAGCATAATGCTGTTCGCTACTAAGGACACCAGATTCGCATAGATGACCACTCCCGTAATTATCAATACAATTACCGTATAGGGAAAATATCCTATTGCAAATGCCGCTGCATTTTTTAAAAGTTCCCTTGTCCTGCCTTCCAACTTTGCAAATACGGGAAATATCCATAAAACCCATATCAGCAATAGAAACACCACCACTGCGCTGATAATGAACATTATCTTTGCAAAACCGCTTCCCAGCCTATACCAAAAGAGCATATCCGCTGCCAGAATAAAGCCGGATATAAGAATTCCAATCCAAACAGGTGTAATTTGACAAAAATTCTTCCTAAAACTGGTAAAAAAGCGTTTTACCACATAGCCGTCCCCGCAGCGAATGGAAGTAATACTGACATAATATGCTGCGGTAGTAGCTGCTCCCGCCGTAACGACGGGGATGCAGCATATTATCCAAAGAATATTTAATAGAATTAAATCTGTCATTTTATTTAAGAATGCAATAACAGGTGAATTTGACATTACTTAATCTCCATTTATTTGATACCGCTGATTGCTACTGATTCAATGATAACTCTCTGGAAGCAGAAAAACAGAGCAATCGTAGGCAGCATGGCAATAACGGAAGCCGCCATAATCAGTGCATAATCACTTTGAATGGAATAGTATGTATTGAAAGAACGGATAACTACCTGCAATGTCCAGTTCTTTTCACTTCTAAGGAAGATAGTCGGCGCAAGATAATCGTTCCAAATCGCCATAAACCACAACGTCAACTGTGTACCTACGGCACCTTTCATCAATGGGAAGAAAATCTGTGCAAAAGTACGGAAATAACCACATCCATCCAGTTTCGCCGCATCCATCAAGTCGTTCGGAATACTTGTTAAGTTCTGCCGCAGGAAAAAAACCATGCTGATATTACCGAAACATGGCGGGATAATCAACGGCAGAAGCGTATCCGTCCATCCAAAATTTGTAAACATTACATACTGTGGAATCATGATAACCGCAAAAGGAATCATAAT
Source organism: uncultured Bacteroides sp. (assembly GCA_964554405.1). Lineage (GTDB taxonomy): Bacteria > Bacillota > Clostridia > Lachnospirales > Lachnospiraceae > UBA3282. Next base: position 6,998 of record CAZKOR010000017.1, read on the forward strand.
GGTTGCCAAAAGACCCATGAAAATGGCTCCCTTACCCCTGAAATTCATTTTGGCAAATGCAAACGCTGCAAGAGAAGATGTAAATCCGCCAATCAGCAGTACCGGTATCTCTACTTTAACCGTATTTAAAATACCGGAAATGAAATTACCTTTTGCCATGACCTCCGAATATTTTCCCCATACCCACGGATCCGGAATGACTCTTAACTGACCTGACAAATACTGATTCTTCGTCATAAAAGAAGTCATTATCATATAGAAAAACGGGAAAACCATGACTACCGCACCAAGTGCAAGTAATACAAAAACTATTATATTTATTGATCTGTCTTTTTTGGATGTTATTCCGGAAGACACTTGATCCTTATCCTTCTTCATTTCATCCCTCCTAATCCATGGTCTTAACCCATTTATTCTGGCCGACAAAGTTAATCGCCGTAATAATAAAGATAATAATCGCAAGAATAACAGCAATTGCACTCGCATATCCAAGCTGATAACTCTCGAAAGCTTTCTGATATAAGTAGAATACTATCGTAGCCGCACTATAGCCAATTCCGCCGTTTCCGGAGGGTGTCATAACCTGAACCTCTACGAAAACCTGAAAACCGCCGATTAATGTCGTTACCAATATGTAAAATGTTACCGGAGAAAGCAGAGGCAGTGTAATACTTTTAAATTTCTGCCATCCGGTTGCTCCGTCAACCATGGCCGCCTCATAATAAGAGCGGGGTATATTTTGAAGCCCGGCAAGATAAAGAATAATCGAAGTACCCAAGCCCTTCCATACCATAAAAATAATCATGGATACCTTTATCAATACTTCATCACCAAGCCAGTTTGGCCCATGTAGTCCTGTTAATGCCTTAATAATCGTATTCAAAAGACCATAGTCATAATTATATACCCATGCCCACAGGATAGATACTGATACAAGTGAGGAAATAACAGGTACATAATACATCGTACGTAAAACCCTTACGCCGGGAATTTTCCGATTCATACCCATAGCGCAGAGCAGTCCAAGTATCATACCAATAGGAATACCCAGCAGATAAATAATTGTTGTTACAAGTGTCTGCCAGAATTTTCTATCCCCAAATAATTTCACATAGTTATTAAATCCGCAAAAGCGGCTCATCATTCCTTCAAATCCCTTTGCCCCATTCCACGTTGTTAAACTTGTCAAAATGGCAAAAATAATGGGGTAAAGCATAAAAATAAGAAATCCTAATGCCGGTGCCGCGACAAACAAAAGTCCCCATTTCTCTTCTCGTTTTGCCATTGCGGACAGTTTAATTTTTTGTTTTTTACCCGTTTTAGAATCCATAATGTCACCTTTCTACCATCTCTATTGATAAAATAGGTGCGGAAAATTAAACCGTTTCCGCACCTGTTTTTATGTTTTTTACTGTCCGCTTGCTGCTGCTTTCATTTCGTTTGCATTATCAAGCGCTTCCTGCATTGCCGGCTGTACTTCCGCACAGTATTCTGCCGCCGTCTTTTCACCGGTTAATACATATTCGTAGCCGCCGCTTAAGAACTCTTGCCACCAATCACCATTGTAGGTATATGTTGTTTCAACAAAAATACCTTCATACTTATCAGTTCCTTCGATATAGTTAAAGATAACATCTACATTTTCACCATAAGGAATTGTTCCATCAGCAATTCTGTCTTTGAAATCACCTTTAGCATAACTCATGATATTAGGAATCTGCAAAGAAGCTCCTGTTGTCTCACCGGAAAGTACCCTCTGACCTTCAAGGTCTGTTGAGAACAGTGTAATCAAAGCCGCTGCTGCTTCCGGATATTCCGTATCAGCGGAAACTGCAAATCCTACGGAACCGTTACGTGTCATGGATACGCCTGTAGAACCTACCGGCCATGCACACAGACCCCACTCATAAGGGAATGTATTCTCATCCATGAATGCACCTACATCCCATGTACCACATGCGTAGAATCCAATCTGTCCGTCTAACCATCTCTGGTATCCGCCAAGAGCCGTATCCTGCTCAACAGTAGGTGTTACGCCGTATTTACATGTTAAATCTGCAAAATACTGGAATGCATCAATAAATTCTGTCTGTCCGTCGATTACAACCTGTGTATAATCATCGTTCAGGAAATGACCGCCGTTTGTATAGATGAAAGCATCAAGCGCCCACTGAAGTGCGTTTGCGCATCCCCACTGATCAATCTCGCCGTCGCCATCTTTATCAATGGTCAGCTTTCCGCATACTTCAAGAAACTCTTCCCATGTATACGGATTTGCCGGATCAGGATATTCTACACCAGCTTCATCGAATAATGTTTTATTATATGCAAATGCAAAAGTGGATAAATCTTTCGGTAAACAATAAATCGGACCGGAACCTGCTTCTTTTCCGTCATAACGATATGCGGATGTGATTGCAGGCCATAAATCGTTGATGGTCTCTGCAGGAACATAATCGTCCAGAGGAAGAACATAACCATCATCTACATTAGCTGCAACCGTATCAGGTCCTACATAGAAAATATCAGGCATATCGCCTGCCGCTTTGTAAGCAAGAATTTTTTGACCATACTCGTCAGCAGTGGTAACTTCAAAAGTAACATTTGCCCCTGTTGACTCCATAAATTTATCAATCAATGACTGATATACTGCTTTTTCATGATCCTGCGCATAAATAAATACGGTAAGATCGGCATCACCAAATTCACCTTCTACGCTAACACTATCTGTTGCAGACTGATCTACGGTAATCTGGGCTCCAACCTGATCGTTTGCCCCCCCCGAAGAATCTGTACTGCTATCTGTCGTTGCAGCACCGTCACCGGATGTGCTGTCGCTTCCGGAATTTCCGCATCCTGCTAAGCAAGAAACGATTAGCGCTGATGCAAGCATAACACTAACAACTTTCTTTTTCATAGTAAACCTCCTTTTAAAATCTTGTTATTGTTTATACAGATTTTACAGAAATCGTCATACACATTTCCGCCGGCGTTTTGCACAAATGCAGTTTTTTATTTTGTGCATTATGTATAATTGTTTCTGTTTTTATCCAATCTGTTATACACATAGTACAATGTACGCTCTGTCTTGTCAATATATATTTTAAATTTTATTAAAATATTTTTGTTCTTCCAAAACTTTTAAACTAAACATATATACTATATCCCGCAATTATATGTTACAGGTACATGACCGCCCAGATGGTTTCGTTATTTGTGCCTACCGCCATAAAGCATCTTACAGCATTTCCTGCCTCGTCTGTCATATCCAGAATCACACCGTCATAAGTAACGTCATTGTGCACAATACTCATATAGCATGTTCCCTCATCCAGTTCATAGCTGCCTGCAAAATTCTCATTGCCTGAAACGGAACCTCCTTTTAATGTTATGGCATTTCCTTCATGGATATCTGCGCCGATATCTGTTCCATGACTGAGCATATACCATTTCCCTTCCAAATCCTTACCTGTATAACCCTCTGCTTTCAGGCTCTCACCGTTTGTCGCAAAGGGTGCGGCAACAAGCCAGCCTTGTTTATTCAGGAACATCTGATGCGCTCGGGGTTCATGATATTCTGAGCCGTTATCGAAACGCTGATGGTAAACCAGATACCGCTTACCATCTTCATCAATCAGTGCGGAACAGTGCCCCGGCGCCATATATGCGGTCTTTAAACTGGGAAGGAGATAGTTTCCCATCATCTTCACGCCTAAACCGGAATGCTCCGCCGTATAACCGAACGTACTTCCCGAAGCATCCAGATAAGGTCCTTCCACCTGCTCCGAACGGAAGCATCGAATCTGATACCCCCCCTCTCTGGTAAGTCCACCGTAGGAAACCAATAGATAGTAGTAGCCATTCTCATCATCATATAAAATATAAGGTCCTTCACAGGAATTGTGCAGACCGCCAATGAGATATCTTCCAAAATAATGGTCTATGTGCGCTTCCTCGTCCGCCTCCGGATGAATAGGATATCCCGTTTCCTCATCTATCTGCAAAAGCCAGATTCCGCCCGACCAAGAACCATATACCATCCACATCGTACCATCTTCGTCATAAAAGACTGTCGGATCAATACAGTTAGGATAATTCAAATGATTATACTCCGCTGCTTGTAAATAATCCGATACCTTAACGTCCTCACCCATAATCTCCTTAAAATTTGTATTGTCCACCGTCTTGGATGTGAATCCGGAATAAAGAAGTGTATCCACATAGCTGTAGGGACCGGTAATCTCATCCGCCACAGCAAAACATATGTTGGAAGTACGCCAGTCGTGACTCGTTGAGAAATACATGACCCACTTTCCCATCGCTTCATTATAGATGACATCCGGCGCCCATACGGCATATCCCCCCTCTACATATTCTCCTACATAATCAAACGCTTTCATATCTGCATCAAATAGATTATCAAACAGGGGATTGTTCCCATTCACACCGCTTGCAAACGATTTCCATTCCTTTAAGTCTCCGCTTTGCGCGGCTTCCATATGGGAACCGAAGATATAATAATTTCCCTCCGTCTTCACAATGGATGGGTCGTGTACGGATATACCCGCAACAATATTGCCCTGTTCTACTTCTGAGGCATCTTTACCCTGTTGCTTACCGCATCCTGTAAGCGAGAACAAAAGCATCGACAGTGCGATTCCACATGATACAATTTCTTTCCCTTTCATTTTAAACCTCCACAATAACCTAAAATATTTTTAATATCTATTAAACATTGTATACATATTGCCTAATTTATGCAAGCAGAAGCAGTAAATTTAGAAGTTTTTACTATTATAATTGATAATAATTGCTTTATAATTTATAATTATATAAAATTATTAACATGAAAGCATAAGGAGGAACATCCATGACTCAAATCCATTATCCGCAAAAACCACCCGTAGAACCGCCAAAGCCGGAACACCTGACGCAAAACCGAGATCTCCCGGGACTGTGGATGACTCACGACCCCGCCATTTACCATGACCCGATAAGCCAAAACTATTACATATACAGCACCGGAGCTATATGCAAGCGTTCCAAAGACTTGCTGAATTGGGAAAGTCTGGGCAAAGTCGTAAACGATCCTCCCGAAGAATCCGTCAATTGGACGAAAAGCAATGACATTTGGGCTCCCGACATTGTTAAAGCAGGAAATGAGTACCGCCTATACTGTTCCAACTCTTCCTGGGGTGTAAGACAATCCTGTATCTTCCTTGCTGTCTCTGACACTCCCGAAGGACCATTCACACCAAGAGGATGTGTGCTTAAGACAAGCGACGCATTGCCGGTAAATGCCATCGATGCCAACATCATTGAGGATGCTGCTTCCGGCAGGCAATATCTTCTCTATGGCTCTTTCTGGGGCGGATGCCACATTCTTTTGTTAGATAAAGAAACAGGACTCGCCGCGGAAGATGGCATCGGAACCTGTGTTGCAAGACGTCCCGCTTGGACAGACTGCTCCATAGAGGGTCCCTACATGATTTACCATCCTGAAACCAAATACTATTATCTTTTCGTATCCTATGGTTCTTTAAAAAGTGATTATAATATCCGGATAGGCAGAAGCCGGAACATCACCGGTCCTTTCTATGATTTTCATGGACGTGATATGGCAGATATCAATGATGAAGACTGCTCCATCGGCCTTATGATTTCCTGTGGATACCGCTGGTTCGATGGCATACCGTATATGGCTCCCGGGCATAACTCCGTTCTGAGAGATGACGACGGCAAGATGTTCTTGGTATCACATATCAGAGAAATGAATTTTAAGCCTGAACCGGAACCTTCCACCATGCAGATTCGCCAGCTCTACATGACACCCGATGAGTGGCTGATTGCTGCAGCGCAGCCCTATGCAGGCGAAAAGCTTCAACCTCTGTCAGAGGATGATTTCATCGGTAACTATGAACGAATCGCACTGACCCCTTCCATACCGCAGGGCATTATGTGCGCTCATCCGATATGCCTTATGGAAAACGGGCGCATGGAATGCTGTTCCGTTATTGGCACATGGAAAATGGCAAGCGAATATACGCTTACCATTCAATATGGAAATATAACAGAATTCATTATTGCCTCACCGGCATGGGATAAAGAACTCGAACGTCCTACCCTGATGCTCTCCGGTCTGTCAAACAAAGGCATTTGTACTTGGTACAAAAAACGCCCTAGTTGACCTCCATCCAGAATTTTTCCCTTTCTCCACAAAATCCGGGTTCATCAAAGAAAGAACAATATAATTGATAAATTTCCTCGGCAGTCTTGACGGAATCATAAATCGTCAAGGCAGATACATATCCTTTATAGGATTTTTGAAAAGGATCACCTCCCAAAAGCACCTGACGACAGGATATCATAGTTGGTACATCCACCCGATATCCTGCTTTTCTGCCATTAATATAATAACAAATTGATTCACTGAAAGAATCATAGGTCACGACAACAAAGCACCACTTATGAAGCGCGATGGTACGACAGAATGTATCGTGCCATCCGTTATTCATATCAATATCTTCACTGATACGGTATATACTCTGTCCGCCGCCCAGATAAGGCACAAGTGAAGCAAATCCGTCCAGATAACGCATATAAATAACGCTTGTCCACTCCAAAGTGTCTTCCGGTTTCATCCATAGCGTCAATGTATAGCTATTACCGGAAAACAGACTTCCCGGAAAACAAATCAGATTTTGTCCGGTCTCTCCTCCCGGAAAATGAACACCGCCCCACACGTCACTGATACCGGCAACAAGTTCTACGCCCGTTCCCCACATTTCTCCCGTCACATCACCATCTTCATCTGAAAATCCGCTTTGAAAACGAAAAACTTTTACATTCTCCTTATCCACAATCTGGTTCTGTGTATAATCCAAATATTCTTCGATAGAAAACTTTCCGGAATAAAAGTCTCCCGATGCAGCGTCACACCCACAACTACTTAAGAAAATAACTTCCTCTTTATCGACAAGCCCCTGAGCTACCAACAAAAGCTTCAAATCTTTTCCAAGTTTTATGATTGTCTTGATAATCTGCCTTCCTTTATTATTCTGTATATTTTCTTTAAGATATGCTTCCTCGAATTTAAGACTGTCTACCGGAAGCCGCCGCAGATATCGAAAACAAGAGAAGTCTTCTCCGAAATGAATCAGTGCGAGAAAAAATCCCTGTCTCTTTAACTTCTCCATAGAAGCAATCAATCTATCAGCATCTCTTGAAGAGAATGCGCTCTCGTCCAGTTCCAACTCTATCTCACCTGCATCCGCACCATACCGGCTCATAATCTCCTGTAGGCGTCTTCCCAGATTATCATCCAAAAAAAGCAGCCTCGATAACTGTACACTAATCTTTACTTTTGACTTTCCCTCCCGGTGAAATCTCTGTAAATCCCGGCATACCATCTCAAAAATGTATAAATCCAATGCTTTGACAAAGCTGTTTCGTTCAAACACCGGTCTGAAATCTTCCGTTTTCCAAACAGTATCATCATCCTTATTCCAGACAATGTGTACCTGAGACTTCTCTAGTCTGGAACTCTGCATATGATAAACAGGACGATAACAGATTTTAAACTGTCCCTCTCTCAATGCACGCTCCGCACTTTCCTCCATTTCCCTTTCCAAAAGGAATTTCTCTTCCAAATCATTATAGAACAGATAGCAGCTTTTGCCGCTTTGCTTCGCCTCATACATCGCCGCATCGCTTTTATTGAGAAGCTGCTCCAGACTTGCATCACACGGAGCGTTCCATACGATACCGATACTCACGGAGACTACTGTAAAAAAATCCATCTCTTTTCCTTTTTTACGCATCTCTGACAAAATCTTTTCCGCCGCTTGCTCCAAATCGTCTCTCGACTTTTTGCCGAAAATCATCAATACGAATTCATCACCGCCAAGACGCACTACAAGCGCTTCCGGCACACATTTCTGCATAAGATTACCCGTAGCGACTAAAAGATCATCTCCCGCCTTGTGCCCATACACGTCATTGACAGTCTTAAAATTATCCAAATCCAGAAACATGAAATGAATATTGTCCTTACCCGACGCTTCTTCAAATTTCTCGTAAAGACCTTTTCGATTATACAGTCCTGTTAAATAATCATAAATACTGTTTTCCATTATCTCTCCGTATTAATTTTTCTCTTTAAAACTCAATCGTATCTTTTACTGCTGTCCACTTATCATAAGGACACGAGTTTTTTCTTATCGCCGCACGCAGCTCAACAAAACAGCCACACGCCCTGCACATGCCATCCGCTAATAAATCGCAATTCTTACACAGCATCAACCGCTCCTCATATACACCTTGAGGAGCCTTGATGTCTGTATCCAGATTCGCGATATAATTATGCAGATTTGCAAAATATTCTTTTTTCGGCATATCAATTGTCAGACATTTTCTGCAAACCCGCCTTGCTTCGACTAATTCTTCCTTTATCATGATTTTACGCGGAAACTGATAACACTGCACGCCGGTGAGGTAAATACAATTTTTGTTCCATCCGCCTTAAAATCGGTAAATGCCTTCTCTTTTACATTTTCCGGTTCATCAAACGTATTATGCGCACACATCTCACCTGTCAAAATCATCGCTTCAATATGCGCCGGAATAAGTTCCGCAAAAGAAAGTTCCATCGGAACAGACTCTGTTACGGACAGATTATTGACCGTAATATTTATCGTACCGTCTGCGCTTACGGAGACAGACTCGCTGATTTGCGGAACCTGATATTCCTCCTTGCCGATATCCTTATTTCCTTCCACAAAACTTTCCAAAAGTTCCGCATCTTGATGATACTTATACATATGGAAAATATAATATGTAGGTGTCAGAATCATCTTCGGTCCTTCCGTTAAGATAACGGATTGTAATACATTAACAAGCTGTGCAATACAAGCCATCTTGACACGATCACAGTGCTTATTGAAAATATTCAAAGTAAGACCTGCTACCAATGCATCCCTCATGGTATTCTGCTGATACAAGAATCCCGGATTTGTTCCCGGCTCCACATCAAACCAGCAACCCCATTCATCTACCATCATACCGATTTTCTTCTGCGGATCATATTGATCCATAATTGCCCCATGACGGGTAATCAACTCTTCCATATAAACAGCTTTAGACAGCGTGAGATACCAGTCTTTTTCATCAAACTCCGTTGCGCTTCCCTTATTCTGCCATGTTCCCGGCACCACATAATAATGCAATGACAAACCATCCATAAAACCATGACAATTTTCCGGCTGCGGAGCCGCTGTACAAGTCTTTAAGACATCCTTTGTCCAGAAATAGTCCGCTGAGTTTGCACCGCAGCATATTTTCTGAATCGGCGTATCCTGATCGTATTGTCTCACATAAGTCTGATATCTTCTGTAAAGATTTCCGTAATACTCCGGCGTCATATTACCGCCGCATCCCCAGTTTTCATTCCCTACACCAAAATAATCAATTTTCCACGGTTTTTCATGACCGTTTTCCTTACGCAAATCTGCCATCGGAGAAACGCCGTCAAAGGTGATATATTCTACCCATTCGCTCATTTCCTGCACCGTACCGCTTCCTACATTACCATTCACATAGGTTTTACAGCCAAGCTGCTCACACAGTTCAAAAAATTCATGTGTGCCGAAGCTGTTATCTTCTACTACACCGCCCCAATGTGTATTAATCATCTTCTTTCTTGTTTCTTTCGGACCAATACCGTCCTTCCAATGATACTCGTCCGCAAAGCAGCCACCCGGCCAACGAAGCACCGGAATCTGCATTTCTTTTAAAGCATCCACAACATCTTTTCGCATACCGTTTACATTCGGTATCTCCGAATTTTCCCCGACATACAACCCCTCGTAGATACATCTGCCGAGATGCTCCGAAAAATGTCCGTAAAGTTCTGCATTAATATGTCCTTTTTTATTTTTTTCGTTAATAAAAAGTTTAGCCATGATAACCTCCTTGCTGTTTATTATGTGATTGTTTTCGCTAACATTATTTATCAAAAGAAAATACCGGTCTACCCTCTGCATCCCACTTGATTTTCATTAACATTGTGTGACGATTCGGATTATAAAGCGGATCTCCGACAATCTCTGTCTCTGTTCTGGCATGGAATACCAGAATATCATTTCCCTCTTCGTCCACCGTAAAGCTGTTATGCCCCGGACCGTAAACACTTCGTGATGCATCGGAACAAAGCACAGGGTATCTGTTTTTCTTCCATGACAGCGGGTCTAATAAATCTGTATCCTCATCTGCCGTCAGCATACCCATACAATAAGCAACACCCGTATCCGATGCCGAATAGGTGATAAATATCCTGCCGTTTCTCTTAAGAACCGCAGGACCCTCATTTACCCAAAATCCTACCCGTTCCCAATCATAATCCGGAGTTGTCAAAAGCACCTGTACGGTCTTCAACTGATAAGGCGTTTCCAACTCTGCAATATATAAATTGGAAATCTGCCTCCCTACACCGGTTTTCTCCGCCCATACATAATAATATCTGCCTTTGTTCTCAAAGACAGTTCCATCAAGCGAAAATGCACGGAATGAAAATTCATCTTCCGGCGCACACCGCATTTTGCCTTTTTCTACCCAGTTTCCCGTAATAGGATCAGAGTCCACACATTCCAGAACATATGGCCGTATATCCCATATGTGCTCTTTCTCGCCTGCTGCAAAATAAAGATACCACACCCCATTAATATAATGAAGTTCCGGTGCCCATACATGATAGCTCATAATACCGCTCTCATGCTTGTGCCAAACTTCTGTCTCTTTTGCCTCCCACAGACCCGCCAGCGTATCTGCCCTGCGCAGTACGATTTTGTCATAATCCGGTACAGATGCCGTAAAATAATATTTTCCATCTGTATGTCTATAAATATAGGGATCCGCCCTCTGCAATATCCACGGCTCGTTATATGATAGTTCCTTTTTCATTTCACCCATCGTGCTATCTCGCCTTTCCTCTTTGTCATTTTTTAAACTATTATACTTTATTCTAAATTATATTGGATTAATTGCTATAAATCAACTTATTTTTTGACTTATATTTCTAAATATTGCACAAACCGAACTTCTTACATCAAGTAATTAAAAAAATATTCTTTTCCGATACATTTTCATTTACCCGCTAATTTTGTCATGCTATAATAACAGATGCCGATAAACAAAGGAGGGATTTTATATGGCAAAAGCAAAAATGATAGTTGACAAAGATTTTAAACTGGCTGAAGTGGACAAGCGTGTCTATGGTTCCTTCATCGAGCATTTGGGACGCGCTGTTTATAATGGTATTTATCAACCGGGACATCCGGCCGCAGATGAAGACGGTTTTCGCAAAGATGTCTTAGAACTTGTAAAAGAATTAAATGTTCCTATCATCCGTTATCCGGGCGGCAACTTTGTTTCCAATTTCTTCTGGGAAGACAGTGTCGGACCTAAAAACGAAAGGAAACCACGTCTTGACCTTGCATGGCGTACTTTGGAAACCAATGAATTCGGTCTCGGTGAATTTGCAAAATGGTCGAAAAAAGCCGGCTCTGATATTATGATGGCTGTAAATCTTGGCACACGCGGTATATCCGATGCGTTGAATCTTTTGGAATATTGTAATCTGGACACAGATTCCTATTATAGTAATCTGCGCAAAAGTCATGGCGTCAAAGAACCGTACAATATTAAAACATGGTGTCTCGGCAATGAAATGGACGGTCCCTGGCAGATAGGCCACAAAACTGCCGTTGAATATGGAAGGCTTGCTGCGGGAACTGCCAAAGCAATGAAAGATATGGATAACTCTATCGAGCTTGTCTCCTGCGGAAGTTCTCACGTGGATATGCCTACTTTCCCGGAATGGGAAGCAGTAACATTAGAAGAGACTTATGATTATGTAGATTATATTTCCCTTCATAATTATTATGGAAATGCCGCAAACGACACAGAAGACTACTTTGCCAAGACACAGGATATGGAACGCTTTATTCATACCGTTATCGCCACCTGTGATTATGTCAAAGCAAAGAAACGTTCCAAGAAAACACTGAATTTAAGTTTTGACGAATGGAATGTATGGTTCCATGTTATGGCAAGCGACAGCGAAGAAATGGAAAAGCGCCCCTGGCAGATAGCTCCGCATTTGTTGGAAGACCACTATGACTATGAAGATGCTATTTTAGTCGGTCTGATTTTGATTACTTTCTTAAAGCATGCAGACCGTTTGAAAATGGCATGTCTGGCACAGCTAGTTAATGTAATTGCTCCCATTATGACAGAAAATGACGGCGCTGCATGGAGACAGACAATTTACTATCCTTTCCTGCATGCTTCCAAATACGGCAGGGGAATTGCTCTCCAAAGCGTTGTAACATCCACAAAGCATGATTCCTCCCAGCATACGGATGTTACGGATGTAGAATCTGTTGCCGTATACAATGAAGAAAAAGAAGAAGTAACGATTTTTGCCGTAAACCGCAGTGTGAAAGAGGACGCTCTGTTTGAAGCAGATATCCGGAGTTTCAAAGACTATCACGTACTGGAATATCTTGCTCTGGAAAATGACGATATGAAACTTGCAAACTCCATCGCCGGAGAAAAGGTATTTCCTATTGCACGAACAGACTATACTTTACAGGACGGCATCTTTACCACAAATATGAAAAAATGTTCGTGGAATGTCATCCGCCTGGGTAAGAAGTAAACGGTGTATTAACGATAACAATAATTTAATTTTCCAAACCGTATTTCATCACCGGGCTCTATTTCCACAGTTTCACTCGGCTCCATGCGTAGTCCGTTTTTATATGTTCCATTCATGGAATTCATATCTGTCAAAAGGATTTTCTCATCCTGTCTTTCTATCCGCGCATGGAGCCTGCTGATTGAATCATCCATAAGAACGCAGTCCACACATCCCGCCATTTTCCCTATCGTGAAAGGAAACTGCGTCAGTTCGATATGCTTTTTATTCTTTTTATCCAGCGCATATAATTTATATTCTGCTTTCTGTTTTCCGGTATCTATAAAAACAGTTTCACCATAATCACTCATCTGCTGTGCGCCGGACATCTGTGTCTGATGTCTGCCGGATGCTTTTGCCTGTTGCGATGCAAATCCTCCTGCCACTGCCATATCCATGTTTTTATCCAGTACATTCTGCAGGGAAACTGTTCTTTCCTCCCGAAATTCATCCTCAATGTCCCGAAGCAGTTCCTGCTCTTTTTCTTCTTTTTCTCTCTCCTTTTTCCCGGACAGCATGACCTGTATCAAAGAAAATACAAAGCATAATCCCATGACACCCAGACAGCATACGACCATCATCATCTCCTCCGGTGACAATTCATAACTTAGATAAACCCATAGCGTCCCGGCAATACCGCATAGCGCCATGACAGCAAAAACATGATAAAATGTGACTTTTTTCCCTGTCTTTTTTGTCTTTTTTTCACTGTTCTGTCCATAGTAATCCGGATAATCCGCTTCTGTGTCATCACTGATACAGACTGACGACTCAAACCTTTCACTATTATCTTCTGCCATACTGTTTATCACGATGTCCGGCTTGGAAACATCTTCATCCGCATTACCAAATAATTTTACCGCTTCTGCCCATGAAAAAAACTGTTCCCCTGACATTTCATAAATTTGATAAACAATATCCACCAGTTTTTGATTCCCATTATCAATATGATTTATCAGGAAATCCATTAACCTCTCATAAGGATTTTCTATCTCTTCACTCATCCCCGGATAATACAGTCCGAAATATTTTCCGCTTGTAAAATCATAATAGATATTGTCCGGATACAGCACTAATCCCGACTCTTCCATGAAAAACTGTCCGATGCTCTGGTAAATACTGTCCACTTGTATAAAAAAATCCCTGACCTGTTCATATGTCATCTGTTTCCCCTGATAGTAATTTTCAAATGTTACTTTAGAACTGATATCATAATAAAAATATGCCTCTCCGTTTATATTCCTAACAGAGCATTTCAGCACTCTTTCCATTTTATTAGATGCCAGCATATGATATTGATAACGCTCTCCCTCTTTCGCATTTGCACATTTCAATATCAAATAATTATGGTTATAATCTTTAAAATATTTTGCTTCTATCATTTTTTCCTCCATTTTTAAGTCTCTATTCCTGCATAAAATGTACGGCATTTTCAACCATCCGGCACTTACGGATAACTTTGGTAGGATTTATTATCTGTGCCTTTGCTTCTGTTTGTATCTGCCAGCCGACTGCCTGCGGCATTGTTAAGAAATGCAGAAACGGTACTTTCACACTGCATGCTCCATAGACTCTTACTTCTCTATCAGATTGCTGCGCGCTCTTTTCTATCGTTCCTGTTCCGAAGTATTTCTTCCCAAACTGTGTCTCCATATGAGAAGAAAGATACTCAGACACACTCTTATCCTCTTTCTGTACACTGGCGCGAAAACAAACCGTATAAGCATCCTGAAACAATACACACTTATCATAAAGATAAAAAGATACATATATCAAAAAAACAAACAGAAAGACAGTCCACGGAATGATAAATGCCGCTTCCAATGTCATATATCCTCCCATATTTTTATGTGTTCTTCTCTTTTTATCATTCTCCTTATCATTCCTCATAAAATAAAACAAACCCCCATTCCCATCGTCAGAAACGGTACAAACGGAATCCTGCTGTTTTTCTGTGCTTTATGCAAAAACAATAACAATACGCCAAAAAAAGCAGAAAGAAACAAGCTGATGCACAGACCGGTAAAACATCGTTCAAATCCAACCATAAGTCCTGTAATTGACAATAGAATTCCATCGCCATATCCTACTTTTTCTTTTGTACACCAGCCTGTCACTAGGAAAAAAATACCGGGAAGCAAAGACAGCAATATCTGCACCGCAAATATAGTTCCATTTCCTATCCTCCATACTGTAAAGCCGACCGCCGCCATTGTACCCGCACCTGCCAAAATAAGCGGAATTTCTTTCTTTCTGATATCAAATACGGTGCATATACCTAAAAATATAAGTACAGTGCCTTTTATAAAACTACTTTCTATCTGCATTTTGAACACTGCCCCCTCCCACCGACCTCCGATAACGGAACCGTATAAATGGTTCTTTTTAAGCCGGAACAAATAATTTGCGTATGGTAACTGTTCCCCTGATTGGTAATATAAACTGTTTCTGATACGCCTTTTCTGCCGCAAAATTCACAAGGATAATACTTTCCGCCTGACTGATTTCTGCTGCTGTCTATCGCTGTCATGGCAACGGATTCAATGGACGGATTTAAATAAGTACAATTCCGGTTTGTATGATATACCGTTCCTGTTTCAGTAATATAAACCATCGGGTCTTCTTGCGTAAAATCACTAATACCGTTTTCCACATCATAGCCTGTCCACGCCCGTCCGCAATAACACTGACTAACGCCAAAATCCAAAAATTCCATGAACGGAAATATTGGCTGTATTTGATAGGATAAATAAATTTCCACCATATCATTTTTTCCCATAATGGAAGTACCGGTAAAGGAAATTCCTGCTGCCCCGTTTTTGATACAGGAACCGTCCAAATATTTTTTTCCTGCATAATCCAAAATTTGATTTTTAGCATAAGCTTCTGTCAGCACCACAGAAGAAATGTCTCCCGCTAGAACGCTTCCCGCGGTTTTTTCATATATACATCCGGCAAACGCCATTCTATTACCGGTCTGATGAAGCGCTGCATTCAGGCGGCTTTGCAGACCTATTATATTCATTACCGACATAATCTGAAAAAAGAAGAACAGAAAGAACGGCAGCGCTATGGCAGCCTCTACCGTAAGAGATGCCTTAAGCTTCCGGGAGGTAAAAGAGGACGCCCTCTTTATCGGTCCATGTTGATGAAGAACTGTTAGATGTGCCCGGAGAGAATTTGCTGTCGTTTGATTTGTTTTTATATGTAACCGTAAAAAGGGCATCCTCTTTTACCTCCTTTCTGCCTAATAATATCCATACAAACGTTCCATCTCATAGGAATAGCCAAACCCGCTTGCCACTGATAAGTGAGCGCGATAAGTATCAAAGCATCCATCCAGTCGAAAATTACTGTTCCCCGGCGTCTTCCGGATATCCATTTCCATAATATCCATTGCCCGGAATGTTCTGTCATGGTCATTTGTTAAAAAAAGCATAACTTCCAGATATTCTTTATAGTTTAGTCCCCTGCCGCTATCCTCATTTGTCAGACTTCCCTTTACATTTTTAATACTGTCAATTCCGGTTTTCCAATCCGTAGCTGTTTTGTAAACAGGTACTCTGCCGCCATTTAACAGCGTCTTAACATCCTGTAAACTTTCCACGTATGCCCAGGCATACAGAATTGTGTATTTGACCGGTTCTGTTAGTGCCGGCTGAAGGGTAACCGCTGCAAGAGCAAGCGCCATAGCTTCCGCCTGTGCCACTTTTCCACTATCCGAAAGGATATAAAGCACATTAGAAACCTCCCGCCACCGCAATAATCTTTTTGCAACTTCTTCCAAATTCTGCCAGTCAGTATCTTTTCCGGCAATGATATATTCGATTTGATACTGCAACAAAGAATCCTCTTTCAAATTTCCATAATATCCGCACTTCTCAAACAAATATGCCAGAAATAAAATATCATTCGCCGTTCCCGAAATCTCCGCTGCTTCCTGACATACACCGCTGCCCTGCATCAAAGAACGATGCGATATGTATTGCGAAAGCGTTGTCTTTACAGTCGAGATACTGTCAATATCATCCACAACCAGATTCAGCACACCGATACTTCGTGTCGCATTTGCCGCGTCCGCCGGATTATCCAACGGTACTTCCTCAAATACGCCCTCTTCCACTTCCTCCTCCGGCAGTCCGATTTCATCAATCTGTGCCTGGTAACTTTCTCTCTCCCCGGCAACGTCACGGGATTCCATCTGCGCGTCATTCACCTGCACAATATTTCCGCTTATTTTTTCCAGTATACTTCCTACCGGATAGTCCGCCATATAATCGCTAATCTGTCTTTTCAATACCTCTCCGTCCTCATCGGATGCAATGGAGTATTCTGCAATTTTCACGTTACTGACACTCATATCCAGAAAATCTCTTACCAGCCGAAAGCCTCCCTTCTTTTGCGGCTGTAGATTCTTCTGCATATAATTTCTTAAATGTTCCTCCGTATTTGCGATAGACGGCGCACTTCCGCCATAGGAAGTATCTACAAATAATAAATCGTACTGCTTCAGCAGCTCCCTGTGGTACTCTGCTAAAACCGCATTCATTCCTATATCCGCTGTACATTCGAATTTCATCCGAACTGCGCTGATTCTTGCTCCCTCTATCAAGGTAAGAACAAGCGATAAAATCAGGCTGAGCGATAAGGAAAGAAAGACTGTGATATACCCTTTTCTCATGACATTACCGTATTGCTGTCTGTCGTAATTTTTTCAAATACACTTTCTACTAAAGAACGCAGCTGTTCTTTAAAAATAATTACCAGACCAATCAACACAACAATAATCAGGATAATCTCCACGGTTCCCATGCCATCCTCTTCTTTTACAAAATCTCTAAATCCTTTTAATTTTTTCTTACTCATACTTTTTTCTCCTTTTCTCTTTAATTCCCCATTCTTACTCAATTTAGGTAAACGAAAAATATGCCGGAATCATAATTAACACCATAACGATGCACAGCATCATTATCATCGGTAATAAAAGTTTTGTCCCGGCTTCCTCCCCGGCTTTTTTTGCAGCGTTTTTCCTGTGTTCAAAGGCGGCTGCCGTCTCCTGCCTAAGCATCAGCAATAAATCATTGCTTCCTTTGCGCAGATTTTGTGATAAGAGAGCGCAGAGTTTCATATAAGGCTGTAACCGGCAGCGCTTGCCCAGATGCTCATATGCCTCTGTCTCTGATATTCCACTTTGCAGTTCATGACAAAGTAACAGAATTTCTTCATAAACATATCTTTTCCCATTAGAGGTTTTCTGTTTTTTGTAATCTTCCCCCATCTTTTGAAAAGCATTCCGAATTGTCATGCCTGCTCCCATATACAACGTCAGTTTGTTGACAATCTCCGGATAATCCAATAACAGTTCGCGATTCCGTTTTTCCAGATTTTCCTCCACTTCTCTTTTCTTTGAAAAAAATACAAGCATCGCCGCTATGCACATGAGCAAAAAGAAATAACCGCTGCTATCCTGCATCACCTCCCTCCAAATAATTTTTTTCTCTCCTACCTCCTGCGGCAAAACCATGGCAGTCTCTGTCCGGCTCTCCTGATTTTGTACTTCCAGTGCTTCCTGAATGTTTCGCATCAACATCTCTTCTTCTGTAAAAACAGCCGGATATATCCGTACCGGAAATACCTCTTCAAATTCACTGTCTTCATATCGGAAGTAAGCTTTTAGCGTAACTGTCTCCGCCGCTTCTAAGTCTTCATTGCATACGGTTCCGTCTGTATGAAGAATCCGGTAACTGCTGCTCTCCCAGGATATTTTAAAAGGATAACCCTCCATGACAGTAACCAGTTCCAAATCTTTTGTAATATGCTCCAGACTGTTGTTTTCTCCCTGTATTACTTCCGGCAGCTGTGCGGAAGCTTCCTTGAATAATGCCGTAATTTCTTCCGTCCGGTACTTTTGTTCTTCCACCGTATAATGAATGATCTTTTCCTCTTCTCCCTCTATTTGCGCCGCCAGAAAAACTTCCGTACCACCCTGTCCATATGACTTTCTGCTAAGGATTCCTCCCTCCTGTAAAAGTCCGCCTGTCTGTGCACTTAACGCTGCACATAAAGAAAACAGATTACCAAGGAAAAAAACTGCCGCCACAAGAGAATACTGTCTCACATAAAATTCCCTGACCTGATATTTTTCCGATATGTCCGGGTGCAGCAGCTTTAATTTTTTCCCAAGTTGACTTTGTCCGGCTTGTCTATGGTGTCTTTTCTTCTTTCTAAGAAACCATACGGCTGCTTTCAGGAAAAGGATTTCGCCCGGATAGCCTTTCTTATTTCCCTGTTTTTGAAAATCATCTACATTCTCTTTAGAAGATACGATAAAAATAATTAGATAAAAAATGAAAATTGCTGTATACCCATATATCATAATGTAACCTCTGTTTTTACACTTCTATTGCAACTATCTTTCCGGAAATCATAAATGCCGCCAGATATAGACTCAGGCAAAACGTCATAATGACGATACCTATCAGATTGTGATACAGCACATCAAAAAACCCCTTTGATGTGATACTGATATAGAAAATGATAAAGAACGGAATAACATTCAGAATTTTCTGTTCCATTTTTTTGGAACTTAATATCACCTGTATTTCCTTATCTACTGCACTTTTTTGTTCAATCGAATCCGCCGTTTCCGATAAAATTTCTGTCATGTTACCACCCGTGCGCTTTGCTATCAGAAAAACATCCGCAAACTGTAAAATATCCGGCACATGGCTTCTTACACCAAGTTCATATAACAGCTTTTCCAATACATTATTATTCTCCAACCCCTTTGCAATGTAATTTAATTCTTTACAAATATAACTGTCTCTGCCATACAACATTGCCATATCCTGATACGCTTCTCGAAAAGCATTTTCTACGGAATAGCCCGCCTTTTGATTTGCCGATACCGACAATACTGCATCTTTAAACTGTATGCTTAACTCCTGTTTTCTCTTCTTTGCAAGCTCTTTTTTCTTCCACTCCAGAAAAACCGGAAGTATCGGGGCTAAAAATAAACACGCCCACACGGATCGGTAAAAGAAATAGCTGATTATCCCCACTAACAAAATCCCTTCTGCTGTATATAAAAGCCATTCCTTACCGCTAAACGGATAACTTTCATAATCAATCCCGTTCCGTACAGATGCCTGCGGCTTTAAGTTTTTCCACATAAGTCAATTCTCCTTTTTTCTCTAATGTGCCTGTTATTTTTCCGTTTTCATCCTCTCCCTTCTCTTGAAACCGATACAGAGGTTTTAACTGGATTTCCCCTTTTTCAAATCCAAGCACTTCTACAATTTCCAGAACTTTCCTGCTTTTATCCCGAAGTCTGCCCAGATGAACGAGAATATCTATTCCGGATGCAATCTGCTGTCTGATGGCATTTAGCGGCAGTTCCATCCCCATCAGAATCATATTTTCCAACCGGCTCATCATATCTTTGGAACTGTTGGCGTGACCGGTTGACATGGAACCATCGTGCCCGGTATTTAAGCACTGCATCATATCAAATGCCTCACCGCCTCTGACCTCCCCAACAATAATCCTATCCGGTCTCATTCTAAGGGATGTTTTGATTAAATCCCGAATCGTAATTTCCCGGCATCCTTCAACATTGGCATTTCTTGTTTCCATCCGGACGATATTCGGAATATTCAAAATCTGTAATTCTGCACTGTCTTCAATCGTAATAATTCTTTCCTCCTGCGGAATGTAATTGGAAAGCGCATTTAAAAATGTTGTCTTACCGGAGCCGGTTCCTCCGCTGATAAAA
Source organism: uncultured Bacteroides sp. (assembly GCA_964554405.1). GTDB lineage: Bacteria > Bacillota > Clostridia > Lachnospirales > Lachnospiraceae > UBA3282. The sequence continues at coordinate 27,526 of CAZKOR010000017.1, forward strand.
ATATTATATTTTGCCTCCACCAGTTTCTGCAGCCACTTACAGACTTCCTCAGGAATGGAACCGAAAGAAACCAAGTCCTCCATTGTAATCGGTTTATCCGGGAATCGCCTAATGGTAACAATCGGACCATTTAGGGCAACCGGACTTAAAACCACATTGACTCTCGCTCCGTTTTCCAGTCTTGCATCTACAATCGGAGAAGCTTCATTGACAACCCGGTTGCATGCCGCTACAATCTGTTGAATCACATCTTCCAGTTTTTCTTTACTTTCAAACTTCTGCTCTATACGGGACAGCTTCCCTTTTTTCTCAATGAAGATATGTTCCGCCCCGTTAATCATAATTTCCGTGACATCCGTATCGTCCACAAGTTCCTGCAATACATCCAGCTTCCTGACCGCATGGAAAAGCTCTTTTCGCAGTTTCTCTTTCTCCGCTAACGACAGCGCCTGCTTCTTTCCTTCTTTAATAAGAAGTTCATCAATAAGTTCCTGCATCTCTTCGTCCGATATTTCTTTGGAATAGTCAAGTTCGGCGTTCAATTTGTCCTTTAATTGTTTTCTTAATTCATCCTGCCTGTTTTTCATATAAATCCTCTTGAATAATTGCTTTGACATATCCCGCCAGTTCTCCGTGCGTCATCAGACTTAAATCCGGCGGTAATTTCTCAAAGAAAGGAAATTTGCACTTTACTGTCTTACCGGCGATATCATGCATTCCATTCATCTGTAAAATCTGCTCATATTGGTGCATCTTTGCCATTGCAAAACCATCATCTCTGGTAATGGTATAAATTTTACAGCAACGCGATAACAGTTCAAACAGCCCGTTCATTCCATCCGACAAATCCAGAATCAAATATTCGTAGTCGCTTACTTTTTCAATCAGTTCCAATAACTCTATCCATTTTTCAGCGGAAATCCCCTGCATATCCAGACTCGCCTGCCCCGGCGGAATAAAATCCAGTCCGTTAATATTTTGTACAATAGACGAAAGCCTGATGGAGAGCTTTTCTCTGGCACACTTGAAATAGTAAAGTACGTCCAACATATCTTCCGGAAATTCTTTTTGAAGCATCTGGGCGAATCCGGAATAACACTCAAAATTCAAATATAAGACTTTATGTTTTTTGGACAAAAGCTGGCCCATTGTGAGTGCAAAAGACGTCTGCAGACACCGCTTCACGGGAGAATATACCCCGACAATTTTCAACTGAGCAGCCTGCGCGCTTTTTTCCTCATCCCATCCCTGCCATTCCGGCATATACTCTGCAAGTTTCCCTATAATCTTCTGCGGGCTCTGAAACTTATCAATATACTGCCAGTCTGCTTCCATTTTCTGTCCGTTTTCCAGTAAAACGAAGATATTCGGAATGTCCATTTCGCTGTCTAATTTCCGTATAGCGCTTTCTCCAATCAACAGAATAAAAATTTTATGTTTTTTCATAAAAATCTGTAATTCATCCGTTTTGGTAAATAGGTGCAGCACATAAGGCATCGGCACTTTTTCCGTAATGTATTCCGCCATCCGAAAAGCGTAACTTTCTTCTAAATCGCAAAGTGCGAAAATTTTTTCTTTCAAAATAACCCTCCTAATCCAAGCATTACACTGATGCAAATCGGTAATGCAAAATGTATTTTATTGCTTTTGTATGCATGCGTATCCTGTTGGGAATCCTCCTCATACAATTTCCATTCTCCTGTCTTACACATTTCTAACAGATAGGAAAGCAAATACCTCATTCTTTCTTTACAATTTTTTTCCGATAGCATTTTCATTAGGGAAAAAAGTGCGGCGATGATAAAAGATACTATGATGACATGAATTAACTGTTCCGTTGTAAGAAAACTGCCGGACACCATAAACAGCTTGATATCTCCTGCTCCTAAAGCGCCTATTTTATATATGGAATATAACAGGACAAAAGGAATCAAAATCGGAATTACTGCACTGCATACGCCATACCATCCGCCCTCTTGTATATGAAAAAACAGACCGGTCAGGATACCAAAAAGAATCCATCCATTGTATATCCTGTCACGCTTGAAATCCATTAGAACTGCTATGATAAGAAATAGAATTAAAAAATATGAAACATAAACCTGTCCAATTAACCACCTCCCGTTTTCTCAAATCGACACAATGAATTGTTTGGAAGATACTTCCTGATACTGCCGTAGAAAAAAGATAATATTTGTAAGATGAATTGAATTATATATGTATTTTTTTGTCTTGTCCAGAGAAATTTTTAAAAAAATCTTTTTTTGTGAAAATCTTACAACACTTTAAAAAAATTGATACCATAAAGCACGATAACCCCCGGAAATCCAAGAATCCCGGATGTCAAAACCGTTACCGGATTGATACCTACCATAACTGAAATCTGCCTTGCAAGCAAAAAGCTATTGAGAACGTATATTCCGATTGTTCCCATAACCGCCCGCAATACAAAATTAATAATCCATTCTATTTTTTGCCCGAATGCCCCAATTAAAAGCACTAATGCACACACAATCAAAATTGCCACGCTGCCGCCAAACTTTTCCATAAAAGTTCATCCCTTTCCCCTGCATAGCTTTTCCTGTTTCTGTTTCATTTTATGCTTTATCCTGTTTTTTATTACAAGAATATTTTACCAATTTTTGTATATACTGTATAAAAGAGGAAATTCCGATTGGAAAGGAGCATGGTTACTGATATGAAAATTTTGTTTCGCCAACGTCCTTGCCGGCTTGACACAGATGAAGATTTAGACCTTGAAAAACCTACTCTCCGCGAAGAATTACTTCAGGCAAGACATGCTTTGGAAAACGCTTATGCCGGTTTCGATAACGTGACAGACCCTGATTTGATAGACTGTTATATTTACGAAGTAAATGCTGTTATGAAACGTTATAAATTCTTATTGGAAGAGGCTGCCAAAAGCGATTTACTGCCTGCAGATACCTATAGTGAAACTTATCATACATTGACTGCGGCAAACTAAGCCGCAGTATAAAATAAATCGAGTGCGTAAGCACTCGATTTTTCTAAACACAATATCCACGATTTAATGCGGTATCTGTAATATTCTCCGACAACGTATTCCTGCCGTATGTCAACCCGGCGTATACGGTCTGCGTATTTTCCATAACCGGCCCCGATGTATCCTGTTTTTCAATCTGCCGGTATGCACCATGGAGTTGTTTAATAATGGATTTTATATGGTGCAAATTCTCTTTTTCATAGTGTATATCTGCCTGCACAAGCTCACTATTGATATACCGGTAAAGCTGTAATAAATTCTGTGCCAATTCATATTCCAGATGAAGAGATAATATCAACTCATTCATGCAGTCCCTGATTTTACGGATTGCCTGCTTAAAGGCCGGTTTATCATCTTTTGCAAGAGACTGTTCCGCTTCCTCTAAATAAAGCAGAACCATCTCATATAAAATAGTAATTAGCTGTGTTTTATTCGCCTGTGTAATTCTTAGTGTAAACTCCTGCTTTAATTCCTTTGTCATACACAAACCCTTTCTATTGCAATAACTGTAATACCTGAGAAGGTCTCTCGTTAGCCTGTGCAAGCATAGAAATCGCTGCCTGCTCAACAACCTGCTGCGTTGTATAAGTTGTCATCTCTTCTGACAAATCCACATCCATGATACCGGAATAAGACGCTGTCATATTCTCACTTGTAATATCAAGATTGCTGACAGTATGCTCTAAGCGGTTCTGGTATGCACCCAAGCGGCTTCTGGCATCCGATACATATAAAATCGCGCCTTTAATCGCCGTATTTGCATCATCGCTTTTTTCCTGCGTTGTTACTTCTGCATTGGTAATACCTAATCTCTGAAGAGAAATCGTAGGAATCCGAATTGCCAGAATCTGACCTTCATTGGCGCCAATCTGTGTATCCATTGCACCGATTCCCGTAATGTCTACTTTCAAATCGCTAAAATCAACATCCTTATACGATGTAATATCTCCGGTTCCCGGGTCCACATCCGGGTCCGGTGTAATATCCAAGGTCAGTTTGAAACCGTGCTGATCCTCAATGGTAATAGAATTTTCTCCTGCACCGGAAATTTCACAGCCAGCCGGGAATCCGTCTCCTGCCGTAAACGTTGTACTATCCAAATCTATCTTTCCGTTATCTTTATATACAATATTCAATGCGTCAATTGTATATACTTTTGGTAAAACATCATCACTGTAATAAGCTACTTTTGCTCTTAAATCTGCGTCATCTGTATATCCTTTTAAGTCAAAACTTCCATCCAAGAGAGGCTGCCCGTTAAATTCCGTATCTTGTGATATTCTTGTAATCTCTGCTTTCAACTGAACCAGCTCCTGATTCAAAGTCTCTCTGTCTGTCTCAGTCAGTGTACCGGTGGCTCCCTTTACGGCAAGCTCATTCATTCTCTGCAGCATATCATGTACTTCCGTCAACGCGCCGTCTGCTGTCTGAATAACAGATATACCGGTATTGGCATTTCGTGTCGCTACTGCCACACCTGCAATCTGAACATCCATTCTGCGCCCGATTGCATAACCGGATGGATTATCTTTTGCACTGTTGATTTTCAAGCCGGATGATAATTTCTGCAAAGACGAGGAAACCCTTTTATCCGCTATATTCAATGAATTGTTAGCTCGCATTGCAGATGCATTATAATTAATTCTCATTTTGTATTCCTCCTGATTTAAGTTTTTAATCTATTATGCTGTAACTACAGTAATAAAAGCTTTTGCTATCTGGTACAAATCTGCGGTCTGAACAGCCGAATCATTCTGCGCTTCTTCCGCTGTAAAACTGTTCAGATTCAGTTCCGTACTGTGGATTGTACTAATGCCTCCCAGCTCCAGCTCATTTGCCGCCAAAGCTGTTACTGTATTTTTCAATCCTGCACGCAGACTCTGTTCTCTACCCTGTAAATCTGCGGCACCTTTTGCGGTAGAACAGGCGATATAGCCGGATATCCTATTCTTTCTGACACTGAATTCCGCTGCAACCTGGCCATAGTCTTCCGTAGCAAACGCCACTTTCACTTTTCCGCCGTCTTTTTTACCATGGAGCACTTTCAAATGAATTGCTGTTGTCTCCCCATGGATTTCAACCGGAACCTGATAGTTTTCCTCCTGTGCCATATTCCCTGCAAGCGTAAGCTGTTTACTGCAGCTTTGAATCGCTTTCAAGTCGAGATATCTGATATCGGGAGCATCTTTTGCTTCCTCCAGAACCTCTTCAAAAGTATGTTGCATTTCTTCATATGCTTCCTGCGTGGACTCTTTATCTGTCATCGCTTCGTGCAAATGAGATACGGCATCTTTTACTTTATCATTATCCTCAGGTTTCGTATATTTTTTCAGTTCCTTATAAAGAGAACCTCTTTTATACATTAACATACTGGCGGCAGCAAGATTGTTGGCTGTTACCAGCTGCTTGTTATCCAGCAGTTCCTTGATAACGTCATCCTCAACCTTGCAGGACTCCCTGTATTCCTGTATCTGCTCTTCTTCATATTCTTTTTCCAGAGATTCATCCTGCTTCGCCATCCTGTCGGCTATCGCTCCGGCAATCTGACGATAATTTCTGTTAAATCCGCCTTCAATCTGGCTTGAAATAGAATCTTCATCGTCTATCGCTTCTACACCGTTAAATAAATCGTCTATCGTAAACTCCATGTTAAACTTTTTCTGGCTGCGCATCATGCTGAGCAGATTTTTAAAAGAGAACTTTGCCGCTCCGGTATTGACGAGCGTACCAAGCGCAGACTCATCACCTTTCTCAATCTGCCTGAATAATCGATAAATACCGATATATGCCGCTCTTTCCACTGCGTCAATTCCGTTATTTTTATCCAGCTTGTGCAGAAATTTACTGTAGTTCTCCTCTTCCTGCTCCTGGCTGTACTGCATGGCATCCAGACAGTCATTCAACTCCGGTATTGTCATTTCCAGAGGATTCTTATTTTCGCGGATAGTCTGCAATACTACGGCAGGTGTCATTTTATCTATGACGCGGCGAAGCTCCATATCTGACTCTTTTACCAACTGAATATTTTCTTCAGTCAGTTCCATGCTATTATAACCCAGAATACGGATTGCCCTGCGGTTTTCCTCACTTGGCTCAAGATTCATATCTTTCAGAATATCATCTATATTTCGGAATGCCTTCTGAATAGAATCTCCCATTTCCGCTCTTGGTGCCATCCATGCTTCATATTTTTTGCTTGCCTGCTCATACTCATTTTTCAGCGCAGTACCCGCAATATGCACCTGATTTAACGTAAAGTCTTTGTCAGTTATTTTAAATTTACCTGCTACATCTATCGGCAGCAAAGGAATTTCCGCAATTTTATTTCTGGTTTCCGTATAAAGCGAATGTTTTATTGATACCTGGTGCATATCCGTATCTCTGAACATACGCTGCCTCTGCTGCGTCTCTATCTGTCTCAGGGCATCTACCAACTCCTGCAGTTCCGTTGTATCAATATAAACGCCATTTTTCATTAACCGCAGATTAGCTTCTATCGTCATCATCAGACGAATTTCTTCCAACTGCCGTCTTGCCGTAACAGCCTGCGGAGAGTCAAAGTATACGGTGTTTGATGCGTCATCAACTCCATCGGCTTTATTATCCACTGCATATTCTGTATATTCCGCCGGAGCTGTCCCGTCAGCTTCCAATTCACTCTGCGCCGCTTCCAAATTGGCAAGCGTCAGTTCTCTTCCCTCTGATACGGTTTTCTGCAGCGCCTGATCCGTAACCTGCGCAAATCTGTCTACATAGTCCGCCGCTTTTTCCAGATTGCTTCTGGGATCTGCAAGATTTGCCTTTCCTGCTTCTTCTCCGTCTGCAATAGCTGATGCGATAGCCGCCATTACTTGTTCGCCGTTCTGCGGCAGTTGCAGGTTATTTAACTGATGCAACGATTTTACGGCTTCTGTCGTCAGAGGAATACCCTTTTCAATCAGCCACTTTGCCTCTTCCATTGTTTCTTCATTTACCGGAAGACCTGCTTTACGCACAACTTCCCTCATCTGAGGACGAAGCTGCTGCCAGTGGAAATCTTCTGCTTTTCTTGCATAATATCCCGCATATCCCTGCTGCGTGAAGCATTCATAATAACCTTTTCCCTGTTTGCTGGCATCCGGAGTAGCGCTGTGCCCAGCAAGATAAAGATTATCAATCGTAGGCTCCATATGGTTTTCCACCATATACCTGATTGCGCCTTCAGACAGTTTTTTGAGTTCCGCCGCCTTGTCATACGCTGCTACGGCATTCTCTATATTTTCCTCTGTGGGAGGAACATCATGCTCTATAAACTGTTTGCCAAGTTCCCTTGCAAAAGCTTCGCTGCCTGTAATCTGCTCTAAAGTATCCTCATCAATCTGATCGGTATAGCCAACTACTTCTACACCGCCCTTTATCAGCGCTGCCTTTATTTGGTCAACAATGGTAACGACTTCTTCTACTTCCATATCGCCGATTTGAAAACCGTCTTTCATCATCTGCCCGAAATCTTCCGCAGACATGGAATTAGACATAACTGTCATATAGTCTCTCTGCGCGGCAATATCTATTTGCCCCGCTTCCTGCATAACGTCTTCTGCGGTCTTTCCCTGACCTTTGTAAG
>CAZKOR010000018.1:0-32899 GCA_964554405.1 uncultured Bacteroides sp.
AAAACTTTAATCAAAACAAAAAATCTGTCTCAAACTTAAACTCTTCATTTCAGAATGCACATGGTCTGATAGCATACGGAATGACCAACGACTATATGTTCCGGGCTGTACTGCAGACCAACAATAAGGCGCTCCGTGGGCTTATCTGTTCCCTTCTTCATCTGCGGCAGGAAGATGTCCTGTCTGTAGAAATCACAAATCCTATCATTCTGGGCGAATCCGTTAAGAACAAGGAATTCAGATTGGATATCAATATAAAATTGAATAACCATACGCTCATCAATCTTGAAATGCAGGTCGTTGGAAGTCTGAGCTGGCCGAACCGGTCCCTCAGCTATCTCTGCCGTTCCTTTGACATGCTGAACCATGGGCAGGAATATCCGGATATCAAACCCGTCATACATATCGGTTTCCTAGACTATACCCTGTTCAATGATTGTCCTGAATTTTACTCAACTTATAAACTGTTAAACGTAAAAAATTACCATCTTTATAGTGACAAACTGACCTTAAGTGTGGTAGACTTATCTCATATAGATTTGGCAACCGATGAAGATAAGAAGTATCATATTGATTACTGGGCTAAACTTTTTAAAGCCACTACATGGGAGGAGATTAAGATGTTGGCAGATAAAGACCAATATATTGACGAAGCATCCAGAACCATTTTCCAGTTAAGCGCTGACGAGCAGATCCGCAAACGGTGTCTTGACCGTGAAGAGTATTATTTGGACATGCGAGCTTATGAGAGAGAGGTTGAAGCTAACAAAAAAATTATCGAAGAGGATAAAAAAATCATCGCTGAAAATGAAAAAGTCATCGCTGAGAATGAAAAAGTCATCGCTGAAAAAGACGCTCTTATCCAAGAACTTCTCGCTGAAAACGAGAGGCTTAAAGCAGCTTCTATAAAATAATTTCCTCTCCCAGCTTAAACGAATAAATCACCTTCTCCGCCGTACGGATTCCCTCTCCTGTCTGCTTATAACCGGAGAGCTGCTCCAATGCCTCCGCATAATAATCAAGCTGTGTCTGGTAACGCCTGATAAGTTCCTCGGATTTCTGTACGGCATCGGTCTTATAATCCACGACAATATAGCTGCCGTCCTCCTCAAAGAAAGCATCAATAATACCCTGAATCAGAACAGTCTCTTCTTCCGGAAACGCTTCGTTTAAACGACTGGCGGGAAGTCCCAGCACGAAGGGCTGCTCCCGGTACAGCTTTCCTGCCGCGTCTGCTGCCGCCATACGCTTTGCGACCCTGCTTTCTAAAAAGGTAACTATCTTCGGTATCGAAACCGCATCATAATAAGCCTGTGGCAGCCGTCCTTCCACAAGCATCTTCTGCACCTGCTCCTTTACTGCTTTCTCTAAATCATTAGCCGAATCGGTCAAAATACTGAAATCCAACAGTTCCATGACCTTATGAAAAGCGCTTCCCCTGTCTGTTCCGCTGACACCCTCATCCTGTCTGATAAATTTGGGTAAATACGGAACAATCGGTTCTTCCTCATACAAGGAAAAAGCAAACTCCTCCTCTTCCTGCATACCTGCTTTTTTCAATTCTGACACAGTGGTTTTCGTATATAAGTCCCGTAAATTCACATAAGGATATTGATAAGCGAATTTCTCCGACATTATCGTCATTAATTTTTTATCCACACGGTCAATCCCGTTTGCAGCAGTAAGAAGCAGTAGCTTTCTCTTATCATCTTCTCTTTGAATTGTTTCTTTTATCTTATCTTCCAACGTATTTTCCCATGAAAGAATCAACAGTTTTATCCTGATATCCTCCTCGTAAAACGGATTTTGAACATCCGGCTCAATGTTATATAGACGCCAGATATCATCAAAACATTTATTTCTTGCTGCCGCATATAAAAGCACATCCAGAAAACTATTCATCTGCATAAGCGTATCATAGGAAAAAGCCCTCTCTCTGATACCTTGCAGCATCGTCAGAGAAGCAATCGTTTTCTCCGGGTTTTTAAGCGTCCCTGTCAGGATTAATTTTTCTTTTGCTCTTGTCATGGCGACATACAGAATACGGAGTTCTTCGGCTAAATTTTCCTGCCGTAATATCAGCGCAAGAAAGTTTCTCCTGAGATTCCGGCTCGTTACCCGAAGACCGGCATCCACATAATCTACGCCGATTCCCATCTCTACATCCATTACCAGATGTCCTGCCGCATCCCGCATATTAAAACTCTTTGCCAGACCCGCCACAAAGCAGATAGGAAACTCCAGTCCTTTGCTTTTATGAATGCTCATAATCCGCACAACATCCGCATTTTCATCCTGTAAGTTTGCTTCGCCATAGTCCACATCGTATTTTTCCAATTCTTCAATATAACGCAAGAAATGGTAAAGCCCATAATAACTGATTTTCTCATAGTCTGCCGCTCTGACAAGCAGCATCTCCACATTGGCGCGCCGTCTGTTTCCGCCCGGCTTTGCCGCCACATAAGATAGGTAGGCATATTCGCGTATAATGGTCTGTAATAGTTCATGCACAGGCATATAAACTGCCATATTGCGGTATTTTTCCACTCTGTTAAGAAATGCCTGCAATTTCTGACACAACGCATCCGCCATATCTGTGCTTGCGTTCTCCGCATCTCCGCCCTCAGCGTATTCTTTCATAGCATCATACAAATACCGCTTCTTTGGGAACGCCGCTTTCACGCTTGCTATCTCTTCCTCCGAAAATCCGCCGAAATAGGAATGCAAGACCCCGTACAGCGGAATATCCTGCATCGGATTGTCCAGTATCCGCAGAAAATGAAGCAGTTCCTGAATCTCCGTCGCCGCAAAATAACCTGTTTTGGAAGTGACATGAACCGGAATTCCCTCTTCCTCCAACACCTGCTTAAACTCTTCGTCCCAACCCGTTGTTGTCCGAAGAAGAATCACAATATCCTTATAGGACGCTTTACGCATAGCTCCGGTTTCCGCATCTGTTACCTGAAAGGATGTCACAAGCTGTTTGATTCTGCCCGCAATCCCATAGGCTTCCTGTCTCTTCATACTGACTTCTTCGGTCAAATCCGTAGCGGCATCTCTCTGCTCCGCATTTTGACTTACATCCTGTCCCGTAAAAAGAAGAATCTCCGTATCGTTATCAACATGAAAGCCGTCTGATGAATCCGAATTCTCTGTATCGGACAGTTTCGGATAAGAAGCGCCCGGATACAGCGCTGCCTTTTCATCATAAACAATACCGCCGAGCTCCTTTTGCATGACCTGAGAAAAAACCGCATTGGTACTAATTAATATTTCCTCCCTGCTTCGGAAGTTTTTATGCAGGTCAATACGCACCGTATCTCCGCCTGATTCCTCGTCATATGTGTTATATTTTTCCATAAAAAGTTCCGGTCTTGCCAAACGGAATTTATAAATGCTCTGCTTTACATCCCCCACCATAAAGCGGTTAAAATGTCCCTGTGCTTCCCCTGAAATGGCGGAGAGCAGGTATTCCTGTACAAAGTTACTGTCCTGATACTCGTCAATGAGAATCTCGGTAAAATAATCCCGGTATTCCAGCGCCGTTTCTGTCGGCTCTATCCGGTCTTCCTCTGTACGGCACAGTAAAATGGAAAGTGCAAAATGCTCGATATCGTCAAAGTCAAGCAGGTTTTTATCCCGTTTTGTCTTATCAAACGCTTCTTTAAACTGCAATGTCAAATCCACCAGTGCGCATACTGCTTTCCTACATACGCTCATCTGCCGTATAACGCCTTCCGTAGACTGTGCAAAGTAATTTTTCCCTATCTCCTGCACACGCTCTTTAACTTTCGTACGAATCCCTTTTACCAGTTCCCGTTTTGCCGCAGAAACCGTGACATCTTTTTTAGAAGACAGTCTTCCAAAGGAAACCGCCGAAAACAGTGAAGCACACTCTTCATAATTTTCAGCCCTAACCAGTCTCTCAAGCTGCTCTTTTTCCTGTTCCAGCAGTTCTCCATACATATAAGGACCATCCGGTTCCCCGCATATCCGTATGCAATAACCAATTTGGTCAATTAAACTGTGCAGGGATAACGATACTTTCTCCATCAGGCTTTTCAGCCACCCCAACTCCAAAAATGCCGCTGTCGTATCTTCTGAAACGGCATAATCGTCTTTTCTCTGATGCAGCCACTCTTCCGGAAAGGGATTGCTCATCGCAAAATCATACAGTTTTAAAACGGCTTCCTCTACAGCATTATCACGGCTTCCCGTGCTGAAATACTCCATAGCGTATAAAAACGATTCTTCTCCTTTTTGATAGCACTCCTCCAACACTTCGCCAAGCACATCGTTTCGCAGTAATTTCAGTTCTCCCTCATCTGCAATCCTAAACCCAGGGTCTAATCCGATGGTATGAAAATGATTACGGATAACAAACAAACAGAAACTGTCGATTGTTGTAATCTGCGCATTATGCAAAAGCGCCGCCTGCCTCTGCAAATGTTCGTTTTCCGGTTCTTTTATCAATTTCTCACCGATTGCACTGCTGATTCTCTCTCTCATTTCCGCAGCTGCCGCATTGGTAAATGTCACGACAAGCAGCCTGTCAATATCTACAGGATGCGCTTCATCACTTACCATTTTTACAATACGTTCTACCAAAACAGCGGTTTTCCCCGAACCTGCCGCCGCCGATACCAACAGATTGCATCCGTGCGTATCAATTACCCTCTGCTGTTCCATTGTATAAGAAACACTCATGAACTCCTTACTCTCCTCTTTCTTTTTCCATCAGCATAAGCGCATCATCCCGTGACAGCTTCTTTAGCTTCCTTATCTCATATCCTGCGATTTCCGCATCATAACCGCAAATGCTCCGGTAGGCGCAGTATGTACAGGTATTCTCTCCGTTTTGTTCACAGGGATTGACCGAAATGTTTCCCTGCAAAATACCGGTTCCCAGCTCTTTGATTTTATGGTTTACATAATTCGATATTGTCTGCATATCCTCTTCTTTAATGACACTGGAATGTGCGGAGAAAGTACCGTCCTTTTTCCGTTCTATAGGGAGAATATCGGACTTATCCGTAAATTCCCTATCCAGTAAACTGATAGCTTTGTCATTTTCACTGACTATTCCGGTCATTTTAAGTTCCTGCAATAACCTCTCATTTAACTGCTCAGGCGTCAGCGTCTGTCCGTCTTCTATCATCGGGTCCGCAATATGGTAATATAACATTGCGGCTGGCACAATTTCTTTCCCCGGATGCTTCTTTTGTTCCATTTCAACCGCCGCATTCATATAAACGACTAACTGTAACTGCAATCCGTAATATAATGCCGCCAAATCAAACTTCCGGTTTCCCGATTTATAATCAATAATTTTGACATAAACAACATCATCTTCTTCACAGGTATCAATCCTGTCGATTCTGCCGCGCAGTTTCATTTTTTCCTCTCCGGTCAATGCGATGTTCACCGCATCCAAATCCTCTAACATGGAAAAGGACATTTCAAAATGCTCCGGCAAAAAAGCGCCCTTTTGCAGCTGCATCTGTAACGTGACGATGGTACGCTTCAAAATTCTCTTAATACGTTTTATTAAATATTGGTTTCTGGCATTGCTGTATAAAATCGTCTCCCCATAGTTTACGGCATATGCAGTGATTGCCTCATCCAGTAATTTCTCCCCGGCTTCTTTCGGGAAATCAAACCACGTATAATGATTTTCCGCCAGTTTATCCGCAAACAGTTCCAGTACCCCGTGAAAGAAATTTCCCATGTCCACATTTTCAAAACTGTACTCACCACGCTCTTTCAAAGACAAACCATACTGTAAAAAGTGCGCATAAGCGCATGCCGCATATTTTTCCAACCGGCTGACGCTGTTTTGTAAAATGCTGCCGTATAACGCCATTGTCACCTGTTTGGAAAGCGGACTGTGCCGATAATGGTAAAATGCCGTATCAATCAGCCCATCCACCTGATCCTGCCAGATGGGATTCTGATGATAGGTATGATAAAAAGTAAAAAGCGTGCTCTCTTTTTCCCGCTCCAGTCTGCCCGCCGCATACTCCCGCAGCAAATCCGTAAAAAAGCCGATACCGTCTTCAGCATTTGTCAACTGTTCCTCCACGCAGTATTGCTCCGGATACTTGGTGGCAAGCTTTGGAAAAAGCCTTTGCACTGTCTCGATTAAATACGCCGGACGCCTGCTTTTGCCGTCGCTTCCGATTCTGGCATAAGATAAATAAAGCCGTTTCGACGGTTTCGTCATATTCAGATATAAATACAACCGCTGAATATACATCTGCTGTCTCGGCGTCGGCGCAAGCTCCCAGCCCGACTCTTGCAGAAATTCCCTGTCAATATCGGATATAATGCCGCCCCTGCTTCCTCCTTTGGGGATATTTCCATCATTAATTCCCAGGAAAAAAAGCGCCTCAACCTGTTTTAGGCGGGTTCTCTCAATATCCCCGATAACGACCCTGTCAACATTCTGTGGAATCGTACCTACCGTAATTTCGGAAAATCCTGCATCCAAAATGTCGGCAAATTCCCGAAAATCCATTTCCTCTTCGCGTAAAAGGCCCTCTATCTGGTCTAACAGGTCAATGACAAGCCCATAAATCTGTCCATATTCCTTCGCCCTTGCCAAATCGCCTTCATTTTTAAACTTCTGCTCGTAATCGCTCAGCTTTTTCTGCAATTCATTCTGCACGAGGAATTCATACAAAGCATGCACAAGTTCCCCTGTCGTCCGATAATCCGAAAACAGAGGAGCAAGCTGTTCCATCAACATCTCCCGCATCTCATTATAATGTGCAAGCAGGGTAACCCCCTCTTCTCCGTCCTCTTCTTTATAGACAAAAAGACTGCCCCACTGTTTTTTCCCGCGGATACCGAATCTGCGGATATAGTTTTCCAGTCTGTCAATATCCTCTCTTTCAAAACCGCACAGTCCTGTCCGCAGATAATGAAAGACCGCTTCCCTGCTAAAATCCTGTAAGACAATCTGTAAGGCGCTGCGAATATATTCCGTAAAAGGATTAGTCAAAATCCCCCTTGTTCTGTCCATATAAATCGGAATATGAAATCTGGCAAATTCCTCTTCCAAATCATTTCCGTATGTCTCCATACTGCCCGTCACAACGGCAATATCCCGATAATGCAGCCCGCTTTTTAACAATCTGTGAACCTCTATACAAGTCTGCCTGACTTCTTCTTTGGAAGAAGACGCTTCTATCAAATGAATACACTCTGCCTTTTCTTCGTATGTCTGAACCGGATAGCGGAACAGAAAACGCTCTAAATGCGCCAGTTCCGGATTTCCCGCAAACCTGGGAAGGCTTCCCTGTATCCGTTTTTCACAGACAACTGCCGGAAGAAGTTCTGTGCCCGACTCTTCTGCCAGTTTCTTTAACCCCGACACCGTCTTTTTACTTAAATGAAAAAGCTTCTGCTCTCCATCCATTTGATAAGGATTTTCTCCCGCATCAATCGTAATTGTAACAATGACTCTATTAGTCAATCTCATGAGTTCCTGAATAACACGGTCCTGTATCGGCGTAAATCCGGTAAATCCGTCAAACGCTATCACGCAGTCCTTTATAATCTTTGACTTCGGCAGCGCCTTACACAGCCTGTCCAGCGTTTCCTCCGTCGTGATAAACTTCTCCCGGATATAGGCTGAAAAACTGCCGTACAGCACTTCCAAGTCCTTTAATTTATAATACAGCGCGCCTCTCGCTTTAGCGGATTCCGTCAGTTTGGAAAGTTCATCTACTCCGATGCCATATTGCATAAACTCTGAAATCGCAGACTTCACCTCATGGATATAGCCGATTTTATGCAGATGCTTTCCCATTACAGTGAGATTATTCCGCTCTTTCTCCGCTATTTTGCGCAAAATAAGGCTCTTACCCGTATCGTCCAAAACCGGTATCTCTTCATGCCCTACCTCTTCCAAAATTCTATGCGTCAGTCTGCCGAAACTTAAGACATCAATATTCATAATCCCTCTGTTCGGGTGTTCCAAAACCAAATCCATCTGCGTCTGCATTGTAAACTGGTCCGGTACAATAAGCAAAAAATTGCGTTTCGGTTCCCGCAGGGACTGCGCTATGATATCCTGATGAAGCTGTCTGCTCTTTCCGGCTCCCGAACCGCCGAAGTAAAATTGAAGCGCCATTGATTACCTGTCTCCTTAGTTGATCTAGCACTATTATATCATAGCGAAAAGCAATAGAACTAAAAATTTCCCTTGCATTCTTAAAAATACAAGGGAAATCTTATCGTTAAGTTTATTACGCTTCACCGCCAAACAACGGGGTAGACAAATAGCGGTCTCCGGAATCCGGCAACAGTGCAACAATAACTTTGCCTTTATTTTCAGGACGCTTTGCAAGCTGCGTCGCCGCATAAAGCGCCGCTCCTGAGGAAATACCTACCAAAACACCCTCTTTTACGGCAATTTCTCTTCCTGTTGCAAAAGCATCTTCATTCGATACCTGAATAATCTCATCATAAATACCCGTATCAAGCACTTCCGGTACAAATCCGGCACCGATACCCTGTATTTTATGTGCGCCCGGCGCTCCGCCTGACAAAACAGGGCTGCTCTCCGGCTCTACTGCAACAACTTTCACAGCCGGATTTTTTTCTTTCAAGTAAGCGCCTACGCCGGTAACTGTACCGCCCGTACCGACTCCGGCAACAAAAATGTCTACCTTTCCATCCGTATCTTCCCAGATTTCAGGACCTGTCGTTGCCTTATGCACTTCCGGATTTGCCGGATTCACAAACTGTCCGAGAATAATGGATCCCGGCGTAGAAGCCTGAATTTCTTCCGCTTTGGCAATCGCGCCTTTCATACCCTTGCTGCCATCCGTCAATACCAGCTTCGCGCCATATGCCTGCAACAATTTTCTTCTCTCCACGCTCATCGTCTCCGGAAGCGTCAAAATCGCCTGATATCCTTTTGCTGCCGCTACCGCCGCAAGCCCGATGCCTGTGTTGCCGGATGTAGGCTCAATAATGGTCGCTCCCGGCTTTAAAATTCCTTTTTTCTCCGCATCTTCAATCATATTTAAGGCGATGCGGTCCTTTACGGAACCTGCCGGATTCAAATACTCCAGTTTTACTAAAATAGTTGCATCCGTAACCTGATTTGCTTTCTCATAATTGACAGCCTCTAACAGCGGTGTATGTCCGATTAACTCTGTTGCACTCTTTTTAATATTTGCCATAATAATCCTCCCTGTTTCTCTCATTCTTTTTGGTTTTATACTATTCAAATTTTATTCCATACTTTTTCAGTAGGTATTGTATGAATTGATAATACACCTGTTGGAATGATATGTCAATAGGGAAATTATCTTTACAGGCATTTCTTAATTTTTTCAATCATCTCGTCATATTCCGCGTCGCTTAAATACTTCTTATCTGGATTCATCTGGAACGTGCCGCCCCACTCATCCTGATCTTTATATTTAGGCACTAAGTGCATATGCAGATGACATCCCGTATCTCCATAAGCGCCGTAATTGAGCTTATCCGGTGAAAATGCCGCATGAATTGCCTTTGCCGCTCTGGTAACATCGGCGAAGAAGCGGTTTCTTTCCTCTTCGCTGATATCCACGATTTCACTGACATGGTCTTTATAAGCAACAATACATCTTCCGGGCTTGCTCTGCTCTTTGAATAAAATCAACTGGCTGACATCCAGGTCGCAGATTTTAATGCCGAACTTCGCCAATAATTCTCCGCCCTGACAATAACCGCAATTATTATCTTTCATATTAATCCCCCATTCTTATTTAAGTTTCCAGATATCCCTGTTATATTCCGCAATCGTTCTGTCGGATGAGAAAAATCCTGCTTTTGCAATATTCACAAGCATCATCTTTCTCCACTTTTCCTGATCTTCATAATCTGCCATCATCTGGTCTTTAACCTTAATGTAATCCTCCAAATCAAGCAGAGTCATAAACCAGTCTTTATTAAGCAGTTCCTTATGAAGTCTCTCCAGATTCTTTTTATGTCCGACTTTCAACGCTTCCTTGCTGACAATAAAGTCAACCGCCTTTTTTATTACAGGACTCTTTTTGTAATAGTCTTTGGAAACATAATCCGCCTTTGCATAATGCTCGATAACCTGCTCGGATTTTTCTCCGAAAATATAAATATTGTCATCACCGACAAGTTCATGGATTTCCACATTCGCTCCGTCAGACGTACCAAGTGTTACGGCGCCGTTTAACATAAACTTCATATTACCCGTGCCGGAAGCTTCCTTAGATGCTAACGAAATCTGCTCGGAGATATCGCAGGCGGGAATCATCTTCTCCGCATAAGATACATTGTAGTTTTCCACCATAAGCACTGTCATATAAGGGCTTACATCAGGGTCATTATTAATGATTTCCTGTAATACCAGTAAAAGGTGGATGATATCCTGTGCAATGACATATGCCGGCGCTGCTTTTGCACCGAAAATAAATGTCATCGGTCTTGCAGGTTTCTTTCCTGCCTTGATTTCCAAGTATTTATGAATAATATACAACGCGTTCATCTGCTGACGTTTATATTCATGAAGTCTCTTGGACTGGATATCGAAAATGGAATCTGGATTTAATGTCACGCCCTCTACTTCTTTTACATAAGCAGCAAGGTCTTTCTTACGGTTCATCTTAATTTCCGCAATTCTGTCAAGTACCTTGTCATTATCCTTAAATTCCAGTAATTTTTCCAGTTTATCCGCATCCTTCTTGTATCCGTCACCAATCGTTTCGGAAAGGAATCCGGCAAGTTCATGGTTACAGGACAACAGCCATCTTCTGAACGTAATACCGTTTGTCTTATTATTGAACTTTTCAGGATACAGTTTATAGAAAGCATTTAACTCCGTATCTTTCAAAATTTCCGTATGGATTGCCGCAACACCGTTGACAGAGAATCCATAATGAATATCAATGTGCGCCATATGCACTCTCTTGTCTTTATCAATAATCTGAACCTCAGGGTCTTTATACTTGGCTGCTACTCTCTTATCCAGCTCCTTAATAATCGGCACTAACTGAGGCACTACTTTTTCCAGATACTTCAAAGGCCATTTTTCCAATGCTTCCGCTAAAATTGTGTGGTTTGTATAAGCACAGGTCTTGCTGACTACCTCGATAGCCTCATCCATCGTAAACGCTTTCTCATTAACAAGGATTCTGATTAATTCAGGAATCACCATAGTCGGATGTGTATCATTAATCTGAATCACCGCATGATCATACATTTTACGCAGATCATACTGCTTTTCTTTCATCTCTCTTAAAATCAACTGTGCCGCATTGCTTACCATAAAATACTGCTGATAAATACGAAGCAGATTTCCGGCTTCATCAGAATCATCCGGATATAAGAATAATGTCAGGTTCTTTTCGATATCTTCCTTATCAAAATCAATACCCTTCTTTACAAGACTCTCATCTACAGTCTCAATATCAAACAGTCTCAGTTTATTTACGCCGCTGTCGTAACCAATGACATCAATGTCATATAATCTGGAAGTTACTTTCTTCTTTCCAAAATGCACATCAAAAGTAACATCCGTCTTTGTCAGCCATGATTTATCCTCAATCCAGTCATTTTTTTCAGCATGCTGCAATCTATCTTTAAAAACCTGTTTGAACAGACCGAAATGATAGTTTAAGCCGATTCCCTCTCCGGGCAGATTCAATGTCGCAATAGAATCCAGGAAACATGCCGCAAGACGTCCCAATCCGCCGTTTCCTAGAGACGGTTCCGGCTCTACCTCTTCGATTGCGCTTAACTGTTTCCCGTTTTTGCTTAAAATATCATCCAACTTATCATAAATTCCAAGATTAATTAAATTGTTGGATAACAATTTACCGATAAGAAATTCCGCAGAGATATAATAAATCTTCTTATCTCCTTCAATCGGCTCAGAAACTTGCATCAGTTTCTTCGACAACAAAAGCAGACTATAATACAATTCTTCATTGCTGCACTGCGCAATGCTTTTGCCGTAAGTTGCGGATGTCTGCTCTTCCAATTCCTTTTCCAGATTCATCACTAATACATCTCTTTTCAGGTTACTTGCCTGTGCCATAAAAATACCTCCTGCATTTCCTTTTTCTTTCTATTTTTATTTACTCCAGAAGCTGTCTCCATGCAAAACGCCTCTGCTGTTAACAAATAATATCCAGATACTGCATGCGCACCAGTTCATATCCGAGAACGATTTCTTCCCCTGCCTTGCCCTCTAACAGTCTTTTCAGTTCCAAAACCGCCTCCGCCGCAATACCGGCAAAATTCTGGCGCACCGTGTGCATCTGCTTCCCGGCATATCCCATCAGAGTAATGCCGTCAAAACCGCAGACCGGTCTGAAAATATCCATTTCAGTCAGCGCTTTCATCGCGCCGATTGCCATTAAATCGGACGCACATACTATTGCATCCTTATTTTTTGCATATTTAAATGTAAGTTTTCTCGCTTCCAGTTCGGAAAAACTGCCGCTTCGTATCAGTATGGGAAGCTGCATCTCCTCCGCCAGCCGCTTGATACCTTTTAAACGCTCTTCCGTCACATACCCGTTCTTTTTTCCCGACAAATACAGAATACTCTTACTGTCATTCTCCGTCACCGTTTTTTTTGCCACTTCGTACTGCGCTTTTTCCTGATGAATCCAGACACAGGAAGTATTCTCATTCACCATCGGCGCATCCACGGTAACGATTTTGAAAATGCCGGATACTGTCAGACTGTGCAATACCTTATCTTCTTTGGACATCCCGAAAATAATAAGTCCGGTAATGCTCTGTGACTGTAAGTAACGGATAATTTCCTCCAACGTCATTTTGCGAATCATGGAATAAAAGAGTGTAATCACATCCAGATTGATTTCTACTGCCTGATGAATGGCGCCGGTCAGATACTGCATATTAATTTCATCCACAGCCTGAGAAACATTCTCAAGGTTTAATAAAATCGCCACTCGCCCGGAGTGTTTGGACGAAAGTGCTGCTGCCACCGAATTAGGCACAAACCCAAGCGCATCTACCGCCTCATTCACTTTTTTCTTTGTTTTTTCACTGACATTGGGATAATTATTCAGCACCTTAGATACTGTAGAAATCGCTACCCCTGCCTGTTTTGCCACATCTTTTATCGATACCATCGTTTTTCCTTCTACGATTACCGCCCTTTCCTATAGGATGAAAAATGCTTTGGAAAAGGTTTTCCGGAAATCGTTTTCCATTACCATAATATAACAGTTACAAGGATTTGTAAACCTTTAACTTAAAAATTCTGAAAATTCTAAAAAATAAGCCGCAGCAAAACATGCCACGGCATACAAAACCACATTATTCAAACACAACGTCACCAATTCAAAACAGTTCCATCATAAACGCCCTCGTCCATATCAAACACAATTACATTTCCGCAAGCCATTCTATCCTCAATCTGGTAAAGCGTAACCGGTGCCGACATTTCTGTATGCGCTACAACCACTAGGTATCTCTTATCGCCATGTATAATTTTCAAACCTTCTGCAATCTCCTCCGGATATACTTCCTGATTAATAAAAGATTTCACCGGAATAAACTCCACATGGTCTTCCGGTCGTGCATCCTTGATGCAGACTGTCATCATGGAATGGAATCCCTTTGCCTTACGCATACACCTTATACTTTGATTGTCGGACATCTGATTATAATGAAGGGATTGTTTATCCGTATATTGTTCCAGAGAACATCTGCAATCGAAAAAGAACTCAGCCTTTGCTGTGTCATTGACAAAAGAAGCCCTGTATTTATTCAAATCAAGCTTTCCTTCATGATCAAAATGCCAATAATGACAATACTTATGCATTCCGCTGGTATAACATTCATCAATAAACACATAAACATCCGTACCTATTTTTAAAACCTTGCGGTTTATCCAGACGGGATTTTCAAGCCTCATATATGCTGTATGTCCGGCACTGACAAATTGGCAGTTTCCTTTTTCCAGAAAACACTGACGACTTTGTGCTGACAAATTTTTTGTGAACCATGAGTGGCTCCATTCAACGCTGTCAAGACCGTCAACTTCTATGGAATTATGCGCAGACGTTCCCTTAAATGCAAAACGCTCCGGCTTTGTCACATAAGTATACCGCCCTGAATCTACCAAGACATCTTTTCCATTTAAAATTAAATCTACGTGCAGCGCATCGGAATGTCCATGACTCGTGCCAAGTAATCCTCCGTCAAAGTGCAGCATATCTGCATCCTGCTCCCATGAAGAACGCATGATTGTATGCCCACTATCATATAGCTGCCGGGATATAAATGATGGCTTCCCAGATGGCATTTTTTCATAATATGCAATTCCTTCCTGTCCAAACAGCCACACATTATCATAGCCGGGGTTCTCTCCCCCTGCCCACCTGAATACCGGGTCTTCATACACATATGCCGCAAGTGCATAGATTGGCAAGGTGTTCATATCATCACTGTCCCCCATGGTAAGCTGCCGTCCATTCGGCTTTCTTAATGCGAGTCCCGCCATCGCCATTTTATGTACATTTTCTTTTAATGAATCCGGCATTTCATCCCCGCACAGTTTTGAAAAAAACTGCATTTCCAACACACACTGGAGAATTTCATAATGATACATGGGGGATTGCTCCAATTGCATTCCGTCAGGAAGTATCTGCATTTTCAACGCCCTATCAACAACCTGAACCGCCTGCCTTCGATAAGTTTCTGCTTCTTCATCATCCAGTAATGCCCCCAATAAATACAAACCATGGTTTTCCAAAATACCCCAGTTTCCGGCATAGCAATAGGGATAATGCTTTTGCATAATAATGGAAGCATGTTTTTTAAGGCTCTGCTTAATTACATCCAAATGACTATCCGTAAGAAGACTGCAATCTTGTATCAGATAAAGAGCCTTAATCCAATTCGCCGCACGTATTCCGACTTCCAGTATTCTCCATGTTGTCATTTCCTTTTCTTCTATACACGGCTGGCTTTGGATAAATTGATTCATTAAATCCAGCATACAATCCACATAGCTTTCATCCCCCGTCATCCGATAAGCCTGCCCCAGACAAATCAAAAATCTGTGTCTGTTAAACTGCCAGGTAAATTCAGCGTCATCTCCCGGATTATACTCAAAGTCCACCTTCTCCCCGAAAGACACCGGCACATAGGTACGCTCCATATCCCATTCCATATCAAAAAGAAAACTATGTTCTTTTACTGCATCTGCTGTACGCAAAACATGCTCTGCTTCTTCATTATCCACCTCATGTGCCAATTCTGTGGTCATAAAAGCGGCAGGATTATAATAATTTTTATAAAATTTCATCACAGATTCCTAACCTTTCACACCAGATGTCGCAATACCTTCCACAAAATATTTTTGAAGCACAAGGAACACAATAAGCACCGGAATTAATGAAAGAACTGAGCCAGCCATGATTAACCCATACTCACTAGAATACTGTCCGATAAATCTCTGCAATCCGATTTGGATTGTTTTTTTCGACTCACTTTTTAAGTAAATCATAGGTCCCAGATAATCATTCCACGTTGCTACAAAAGTAAAAATCGTTAATGTAGCAAGTGCCGGTTTAGAGAGCGGCAACATAATGTTTGCATATATCTTAAACTCATTCATACCATCAATCCGCGCCGCCTCGCAAAGAGAATCCGGTATACCCATATAAAACTGCCGCATAAGGAATACACCAAATGCTGAAAATGCCTGTAAGATTACCATCGCCATCAAGGTATCATTAAAACCCATTTTACGCATCATCAAAAACTGCGGCACCATATATACCTGCCAAGGCATGGCAATTGTGGAAATATACGCTAAGAACAATTGTTTTTTCCCCTTAAACTCCAGTTTTGAGAACGCATAAGCTGCAAATGAGCTTGTAAAAAGCTGCAATATTGTTACAACAATCGTCAATATGACTGTATTCTTGATAAAGGTTGCAAATGGAATCTTTGTCCATATTTCCGTGTAATTGCTCCAACGGGGATTTTCGGGAATAAGAACAAAAGGATTCATTTTAAAGACTTCTCTATCCGTTTTGATAGATGCAGAAAGCATCCAGACAAACGGAACAATCGTAATCACAACTACCAGCAGCAGCAGAACATAAATAACACATTTTGCAATGATTCTTTTCGTTTTTACTGACTTCATCTATCCACACCTCCTAATCGTTGGCATACTTTGATTCATTTTTGAATTGAAACAATGTTACGGCAAGAACAATCAGGAACAAAACAAAAGCCGCCGCACTTGCATATCCCATATTCCACTTGCCAAATGCTTCCTGATAGATAAAGGCAACGAGTACCATAGCCGAGGTAGACATATTGCTTCCGCCCGCTAATAACACTGCCGTATCGTATATTTTGAAACAGCCAATTGTCATAATGATTACAACGAAAAAGGTAGTCGGACGCAGCTGCGGCCATGTCACATAAATAAACTTCTGCCAGGAATTTGCCCCGTCCAGGTCGCTTGCTTCATATAATTCGCCAGAAATCCCCTGAAGTCCTGCCAGATAAATTACCATATAATAACCCATTGATTTCCAAAGCGAAAACAATATATAGGAAAGTATGATTAAGTGACCTGTAAACCACTGTGGAAGATTTTCCTTCGGTACATTGAACGCAGTATACAAAATATTATTAACCGGCCCTTTCGATGCGTGGAAAATCATACGCCATACTGTTGTAACCGCTATAATAGATGCCACATATGGAAAACAGGAAATTGCCCTAATCAATCCCCTGCCTTTAATTTTCTGATTTAATAGAATCGCCAGCCCCAATGCAATTATAATTGTAAGCGGTACTGTCCCTATGCTATATAAAAAGGTGTTAAGCAGTGAATTTAAGAAAAATGTATCTTTAAACAAGTTAATGAAATTTTGAAATCCTACAAACTCTGCCGGATTGCTGCCATCCCATTTACAAAACGCCATACCGAACGCAAATACAATCGGCACCATCGTAAATACTGCAAAGCCTATAAAATTCGGTGCAATGAAAGCATATGCCGTAAGATTTTTACGTCTCTCTCTCTTCTTGGCTTCTGCTGATAATTCGATTTTCTTTTGCTTCGTCATAACAAACCCCCATCCTTCTCTTTATTTTATGCTATTAATGAAATGACCGGAGAAAGCTCCGGTCATTTCATTTGTATCACTACCGTCTTTATTTACTGAATTTTGGAAGCTTCTTCATTCATCATTGCAATACCTTCTGCAGGAGTACATTCACGCTGCATAATCATTTCATGATACGTGCCGATGATAGGACTTACTTCCGCCAAATCATCTCCATAAGGAGTTTCCAAATATACTGCCGTAGTTTTCAATGCTTCACGACTTCCTTCATCTGTAGGGAAACCTTCGATAGAAGCAATCGCTTCAACTACTTCGTCATTAGAAATAGCCGGGAAGTTGCCTGTACTTGCAACTACTGCCGCGCCTTCCGGTCCACTTACCCATTTAATGAAATCCCATGCCGCATCTTTCTTCTGTGACTCGGATACCATTGCGATACCTGTAATTGCACCCAAAGTCGTTCCTTCCGCTACGCCGTCAGGATGAGGATATTTTGCCAAGCCCCAGTTACCGCACAATTCAGCATCATAATCTCCGTTTGCCAGACTGTTAATCAAAGTAGCGATAAACCAGCTTCCCTGATTCAACATTGCTACGTTTCCTGTTGAAAATGCCGCAGAATAATGAAGCGATTCTGTCTTTAAATCCGTATATTTCTGGCATACACCATCATCTTCTTCCGCTAAAACCATCTCATAGTAAGGGATCATCCAGTCATATTTCTTATCCAACACGCTGTTTTTGCCGTCAAGGATACCGAACAGCTGTATGGTGGAACTCCATGTATGATAATGAGCGCCATATACTTCCTCACCAAAAGTATCATCCGTCAGTTCACGCGCCAGAGCATCGTACTCTTCTACTGTCATATTATTTGACGGATAAGGTATTCCTTTTGCATCAAACAAATCTTTATTGTAATAAATTAACCAGATGTCGCTTCTGAAAGGAAGTTCATACAAACTGCCATTTACGCTTACCTGATCCGTAACGCCTGCATACTGCGCCAAATCTACGCCATCAGCTGCAATATAGCTGTCTAAGGATTCAAGGGCTCCTTTTTCTACTAAAGTCGCGTAGCTAGGAACATCCTTAATAGATACAAGGTCAAAATCTGTGCCGCTTCCTGAAAGTTCTGTAGCCAATACATTGGAATAATCCGCTGAGCCAAAGTCAACCATTTCAATTTCAACATCGGGATGTGACTCCGTATAAGCGCTTACCAATGCATCCCAATACGGTGTCAGGCTAATGTCCCATACTGCCCACTTCAAATGAACCTTCTCACCACTTGCTTCCTCTTTGGGTGCCTCCGTTTCCGTTGCTGCCGGTGTGTCTGTCGCTGCGGGTGTTTCTGTTGCAGGAGCATCCCCCCCCCGCTGCCGGTGTGTCCGAACTGTTTCCTGAACTGCCGCAGCCCGTCAGTACAACAGAAACAACCATTGCTGTGCTTAGAATCATACTTAATACTTTCTTTTTCATCATTTTCCTCCTATTCCTTTTTACCATATCATTAAGGCTTTATGCCCTAATTTCAACATTGCTTCCAAATAAAAATAATCTGCGTAAATCAGTGTATGTGCCCCATTGATTCTTTCGTTGTAAGATACTGCACAATTTTCAACCAATGCATCCATAGATTCATCCAGACAACTTCCCTTTTCACTAACTCTTTTAAGCAGTCTAATCGCTCCGTCCTTATAACTTTTTCCCTTCTCCTGCTCTACCGCTTCTGCCAGTTCCAAAAGTCCGCTCGCAGCAATACATGCAGCGCTGTTATCTTCAAAAGTTTCATCTGCCGGCTGACAAAAATCTATAGGAACCAAATCATCCTGCCGCAGATGTCCAAGGAAATAATCCGCCGTCTGGCATGCCTTCTCCAAATACAATTCTTTACCGCTATGTTTATAGGCATTTGTAAAACCATATACTGCCCACGACTGCCCTCTAGACCATGCGGAACCATGCCCATAGCCTTGTCCGCCCAAAGATTCCAGTTTTTCCCCGCTCCACGGGTCAAATTTCACAATATGCCTTACCGAGCCGTCTTCTCTTACAAAATATTTCGCCACAGTATCTGTATGCGCATCTGCAATAGCAAGAAAACGGGGATCTTGTGTTTCGTCATATGCCCACCGCAGCAATGACATATTCATTAAACTGTCAATAATCACACTATTTAAATCGCTTCCTCCGGCTCCGTTCCATGCACGGATAAAATTCCCATTCAGATTAAAACGCCCCGCTAAAATCGTAGCCGCATGAAGTCCCCGGATTTTCGCCCTTTTATCTCCTGTCAATTTATAATCTGCCACTCCCGATAAAAGCCACATAAATCCAGCATCATGATGGATTCCCTCAAAAAGTTCAAAACATCTGTCTAACTTGGATTCCTGAACCCTTGCCATTTCTATGTATTTTATCTCTTTTGTAGCTGCATACATCTGCCACAGGATTCCTGCAAAAAATCCGTTTGTCCACCAGGATATTCCCATATCCGGATTAGCGTCAATAAAATCCAAATCATTATAGCTTCCATCTTCCTGGATCGTATAAGGTATCTTATTTTGATTTTTTTCACAGACCCATGCTGTTTTCTCTATGATTTTTTCTGTTAATGCTATCATTTGATTCATAAAATCAATATTTTTATTATGCATATTAACCTCTTTTATTGACTTCTCGTGCCTTATATTATACATTATTTATAAGTATTTCATAATTTCCTTTTTACCATAAAAACTAACATTTCCTGCAACGGAAGGAGGGCAATATGTTTCAAATTTTACGAGGAGGATGCAATACCAGACATCCGAGTTCTTTTATCCGCCATAATGCAGAGGGTAACAATAATTGGCTGCTTTTAATTATCAAAACAGCCGCTAATTTTACATTGGCTAAAAAAACGGTGAAAATTAAGCCTGTTACTGCCGTCCTTATCGCTCCGCATACCCCTTACCACTATTTCAATCCCGATGGTGAATATATGGATGACTGGCTTCACTTTTCCTTCCCGGATGATGCCTTTTCCCTTGAAGGCATGTTGGCTGGAAATCAGTTCTTTACTGTCACAGAAACAGATGCCCTCTCCTTTTATATCCGCCAAATACTTTGGGAAAAAACTTACAATTGCTCTAATTATTCTCAAGATAATATAGACCACCTGATGTATATTCTGCTGAATCACCTGGCATCTGCCTTTGAGCAGCCAAACAATTCCAACTTTTACAGTCCTTACCGTACCCGGTTTCAGGAAATCAGGATTACTAGACAAAATTCCCTTTATAAATCAGACAATGCAGAATATTTCGCTAATACATTGGGAATCAGTAAATCTCACTTTCAACATCTTTATAAAGAATTTTTTGGAGTTTCCTTTCAACAGGATTATATCCAAATGCGCATAGCCTATGCACAGGATTTATTAGAAACTTCTGATATGCCTATAGAACAAATTGCGGAAATCTGCGGTTATACAAACGAAGTTCATTTTTACCGACAGTTCAAAAACAGTATCCATATGTCGCCTGCTAAATACCGCAAGCATTTCCGCAACCAATTATTTCTTTAATACACTTTTTACTAATTCATAGGAAAGTTTCCGACGTCTATATTCATCCACAATCCCTTTATTATTCATTGTACGAGGGCGTCCTGAAAACCATTCCTCGCTGACCCGGCAGTCGCAGAACTGCCAGATATAGACACCGCTGCAATCCTTATAGGACAATACTGCCGTTACCTGTTCCCTAAGGGCATCCGCCTGATACTCCTCACTCCATTTCGGTTTATGGGACGCCCTAAATCCATAAATAGCGCCTGCTCCGATTTCCGTAATAAGGAACGGCTTTCCCTTTCCCTTCGTTTCCCGCTGTACCCATTGATATAAATCGTTCAGATACTCTGTCGGCGGTGTATCGTGATACCACAACGGGTAGATATTATAAGAAACTACCTCCGGAAGTCCAAAGCAGATATCTGTCTTGAATTTACAGCTTGCAAAAGAGCGTGGTCTTGAAACATCTAATTCCTCAATCAACCTGAACTGTTTTTCATAACACTCTTTTCCATACTCTGAATCACTGGCACACTCATTTAAGATTCCCCAAATATAAATAGATGGATGATTATAATGCGCAGCTATCATTTCTCTGATTACCTGTTCCGCCTGAATCTCAAAATTAGGGTTCTCCATATCTTCAAGACTAAGTCCCCTGGCATGGTTTTCCTCCCATACCAAAATTCCCTGCTCATCACATAAATCAAGAAAGATTTCATCATGGGGATAATGGACCGCCCGTATAGAATTTGCGCCTAAATCTTTCATGGTACCAATGTCCGCCGCAATTGCGGCAAATGGAAGAGCACAGCCAAACTGGGGATGGTCCTCATGATAGCAAAAGCCCTTGATATAAACTTTCTCGCCGTTTAGCAAAATATTTTTTCCGTCCACCTCTATCATTCGAAAACCGAACCGGTCTATTAAATCATCCATGGCATTTCCATTCTGAAAAAGAACTGCCTTTGCTGTATACAATGCCGGATGCTCCTGCGTCCATGTCGTAATATCCGTAAACAACTCTTCATGCTTCAAAACCAGTGTACTGTTTCCGTCCACCTGAAAAGAGCCCATGGATATTGTCCTTCCTGCCAATTCCAATTCCACCTCAGCCTCTTCCGCACTGTCACCGATATTTTCAAGAACAATTTCCGCCAAAACTCCCCATTTCATATAGCTGCTGTCTTTTTTGACTGTTGTGATATGTATTTGCTTAATATAAATATTTTCTATTTTCTCCATGACTGCCGGACGGTTTATCCCGCCATAGGACATATAGTCATTAGGGATATGCAGGGCGCTTTCTTCGCTAAAACGGTTGTCTGCCTTGATTTCCAGTAAATGCTCTTTATCCTCTAGGTTCTTCACAATTACATCAAACGGTGTATAGGCATTATAATGTTTGGTTATTTCTTCCCCATCAAGAAATATGGCTGCCGTATGGCTGATTCCTTTAAATTCAAGGCGGACATTTCCTCCCGCACGAAAAACAGTGCGATAAATGCCTTCTCCGCGGTAACTGGTGAAATCCGGATAACTCTCCCAGCAACTTGGCGTCGCCACTTGGTATTTTTTCCCTTTCAGCTCTCCCTGACAGGCTTCAAACTCCCATAGTCTTCCCGTCAGTTCCACACATTTTCTAATATGATGCACCTGAAACGTCCTAATCATTACAAACCTCCTATTTTTTCATTTTCAATGCGGCATAACGATATGACGCATGTATTTTATTTGTAAATCATATCATATTTCATGTGCCTTTTATATATCTTTTTTATCTCTCTTTTTATCCTTTTTACTAAAATTCCTGCAATCGCTGGGTGCTCATTTAGAAAAATAAAAACGCTTCTTACACAACTCTTCCATAAACCTCAATCTGACTGAGCGCAGGAAAAGGAGACGGGTCATCTGCCTTTATCAGACTGCCAAGCTTTATCCATGTTACCCGTTTCGGCTCAAACGTAATCGCATGCGGCAGACTGCTCTTTTCCAGTTCCCATACCAATTCGCTCTTATCGGAAAAACTTAATGTCACCTGTTTCCACCAGTTATCATGCGGAAAATCCGACCGGGTATACAACACAACTTTGTCGACTTCCACTTCTCTGCCGAAATCCACCGTCATTTCCGCATCGTCCTGCATATTGATACCCCACGACTCATAAGGCCATTCTCCGTGGGAGCGGTTCTCGCACACGCCGTCAATTGCATTTCTTGCAGCAAATACGGACTCTCCGCGGGTTTCTACATTCGCAAAAGCATGTGGAAAGCAATTCGTCTCTCCATGCTGGTCGCACACGTTTAACGCCAGATTCCGATAGGTATGCACCTCATCTTCTCTGGCAACTCTGGCATACAGATAATGCCTGTTTCCAGAAAATACTTTCGGGGAATAACAGATACGCTTCTCACCAAACGGAACATAAAAAGAAACATTGTCCGTAACATAGCAGAATGCCGCGCCCAGTGCGTCATCCACCTGTAAAAAAACATGAATGTTCTTCTCCGAAGTCTCTAATACAATTCTGTCGCCTTCCTTATATTCCGCCGTGCATACAAGGCTCACGGCGTCCTCACCGCTGCTTACGCATATCGTTTTCCCGCTGCTGTCCAATACTTTAAGCGCCAATACTGCCATAATAATCACTACACCTTTCTTTTACGTTCGGTTGAAAATTTCTGATTTTCAACCTCTATATTCAGCTTTGACTTCTGTAGTCAATTCATTTTCTCCCTTATGAATCTGATAGCGGATAGCAGGTATTCTCGCCATAGGATGTAAAAGGTTGGTATTCGGGTCTGCAAAAATCACAACTCCCTCACCGCTGCCGCTTGGTGCGGTTACCTGACATGCACTGTAGCAATTCTCCACTGCCGCCATATTGCCATCCTGAATCTGCTTTTCGCCATCTACATCAATCTCCACCGCAAAACCGCAGTCATACACTTCACATTCCCTGTCACTGGTAATTTTATGTTTTCTTATATGCCCGGTTTTCGTCGGAATGATATACGATTCCACCTGAATTCCCTCATAAGGAACCCAGCGGGAATATACTTCCGTCTCCGAAATACGAAACTCCTCGCAAATCCGTCTCACATACACATATCCGTTAATATAAAAGGCAAGCATGGAATCCGGCGCCGCTTCATGCACTTCCCATGTCGATTTTGCCACACTGAAAGCAAACCGCGTATCATAAGCAAACTTTCCGTATTTGGACGGAATCTGCCCATGCCCTGCCGGACTGTACTTACCCGGCACAAATGCCGTCACATGATTTTCATATCTGTGAATCAGCATATCCGCATAGGGAAGCGCTTTTTGCTCCTGCAACGGCGGAAGCTGCTTTGCCTGCGCGCTCCAGAAAGGATGCTCGTCGGGAAGCATCAAAACAGCAAACGTCTTTAATGCCCAGTAAGGCGAACCCGGTCCGTTATACCGCTCTCCCATTACCAGATTCGGATAGCCATAGCCAATCGTCAAAATGTCATTTCTATCAAAAATGGGTTTTTTCATCCAATCGCAAAAATGTCTGACTATCAAACCTTTCATTACACCGATATCAAAAGGCTCAACCCCTGCCATCAAACAGGCGCAGAAAAAGCTCACCTGAGAAAACCGATAAGTCAGGGAACGTCCAAACGGAAGCGCCGCGCCGTTTTCATCAAACCAGTAAATAAACTCTTTCGCAAAAAGGAGCGCACGTTCTTTGTAAAGCGCGCATCTTTCCGGGTCGTCTTCCTCCATCACGCTCGCATAGAACAAGCTGTAAAAATGAATCGCAAACGATACATAATAATCTTTCTGTCCGGAATCGCCGTCCTGATACCAACCGTCGCCCAGATAAAAAGAGTTTGCACCGTTCAAATATTTCTCTAATTTATCGGCATCATACTTTCTTCCCACTTTTTTAAGCGCGATATTGACAAGCACTGCAAAAAGAATCCAGTTGCAGATAGGCAGTTCGTACTCATTGATACCGTAGAGCCAGTCAGCAAGATTATCTTTCTCCTTATCGCTTAAAGGATTCCACAGCTTATCCGGCGCAAGAATCAATCCGTATGCCATAGCCGCCATTTCCACAAAACGTTGGTCGAAAGCATGAAAACCGCCCCAATACTCGCAATTATCCGGGTCAGTTCCTGCAGTCATTCCTTTCCTGTAAATCTCCTCAAATACGGCATCGTTTCCGCCGCCTGCCCAAAAAGGCACAAGCCCCCACAAAATCCTTGAAAAAGCTTCTAACCTGATTGTCTTCTGCGAATAAGTCGTCGCCGTAACGCCGAGGTCAATGCCCGCTTTTTCCTCCGTATAATAAGGAATCACCGGTCTGATAATTTCCATCAGAAGTTCCCGAAAATCCGCTTTACTATGAAGTTTCCCGTCCCAATCCGTTTTCATTTTCATCCTCTCCTTTTACCAGTATAGATTCCAATCCCCGCGAAGCCTTGTCAACGCCTCCATATAGAAGTAGTCCCCCCAGGAATTACATTCGTCTACACCATAGTGATTACAGGTATTATAAGGCGAATGATTGGAATAAGTGCTGTGCAGCACAAGTCCGTTGGAAGTTTCAAAATCTTTCACTGCATAATTATCGTACAAAGACTTCATAAGCTGTTTTGCGTACTTCCGATAAACGGCAGCTTCCTTTTCATTAAGCGACTTTATCATCTCCAACATGCCGCAGGCTGCGATGGACGCTGAGGAAGAATCCCTCGGCTGGTCATCCCCGTCCGTAAATTCCAAATCCCAGAACGGTATCATGTCTTTCGGTAAATGCTCTAAGAAATACTGTGTCACATTTTTGAAAATCTCAATATATTCTTTCCGTCCCGTATATTTATAAGCAAGTGCGCAGCCATAAATCCCCCATGCCTGCCCTCTTGCCCATGCGGAGCCGTCACGATATCCCTGACAGGTCGCGCCGTGGTCGGGCGCTCCCGTCTTCATATCAAAGAAAAAGGTATGCCAGGTAGAATAGTCTTCCCTGATAACGTTCTTAATTGCCGTATGAATATGCTTCTCCGCAATATCACGGTACTTTTCATCACCTGTTTCTTCCGATGCCCAGTATAATAAAGGAAGATTTAACAAGCAGTCAATAATCAGACGATAATTCTCCGGCGCATCCATAGGTCCCCACGCCTGAATAAATTCTCCTATCGGATGATATCTGGTAATCAACTGGTCCGCCGCCTTAATTGCCGCTTCTTTTCCTTTTTCATTTCCGGTCAGCTTATATGCCGCTACACAGGACGGAGAATAAAGAAATCCCATATCATGATGGTCTACCTCAATTTTATTGTCGATTCTATGCAGAAAACTTTCTACCTGAACCTGCGCAGCCTCTTTTAACTTCACTGCATCACCGGCATTCTTTTTCGCTGACGCATACTCATAAGCAAGCCATATCTCGCCCGTCCAGAACCCCGTCGTCCAGTAGTTATTCTCTATCGGCTGATAAAAACCGTTTTCACTATATGCTTTTTGAAACTTATCCGTAAATTCCGGAAGATTACGCAGCACCTGACGTGTCGAAAAATCCAGTGCGGCGTCCACTTCTTTTTCAGAAATCTCTTCACTGTTCTCAAACAAAATCTTCATATAGCTTACTCCTTTCTTATCTTTTCAATTCCATTTGGGTATTTCCGAAATCCATACAAACAAAATAATCGTAATTACCGCTATAACTAATAATATCACATAGCCTATGATTTTGCCAATCAAAGCATTTCCGCTTTTTGATTTATATTTTTATTTACTTTTAACAAATTGTCCATTATGCTAAAATATCTTTATAAAGGGAAAAGTAACCGGAATGTCACCAAGAGATTATATAAATCAAAATATCTGACAAGAAAGAAGGTCATCTTATGTTATATGAAATTGCTAAGAATTATCGTTCAGAGTTTATCCCATTTACACCCTATTCTCCTATCACGGACAGAACTGCCTGGGAGAATCTGGACGAGGAATGGAAAAAAGCATCCCTGCAGTTAGGGGAACAGTATTTACATTTTAGCTATCCCGGCATATCGGCAACGGATTTTATGGATTTTACAAGAACCGGAAACCGCGTCCGTTATGAAGATAAATTTTTCTCAAAACGCCACGCCCTAAATGCACTTATACTTGCCGAATGTATCGAAGATAACGGCAGATTTATGGATGACATTATAAACGGCATATTCTCTATCTGCGAAGAAAGCGCCTGGCAGCTTCCGCCGCACAATTCCTATATCAGGGACACGCCGCAGCTTCCTCTGCCGGACAGCACTGCTCCCGTTCTGGATTTATTTGCCTGTGAGACGGGCGCCGTTCTTGCCACGGTATATTATCTTCTGATAAACAGACTCGATGAAGTCAGCCCCTTTATCGGCAAACGGATTTTACATGAATTACAGCATCGAATATATGGTCCTTATGTAAACCAACATTTTTGGTGGATGGGAAACGGCAAAGAACCGATGAACAACTGGACAATCTGGTGTACCCAAAATGTTCTTTTGTCTGTCTTTTTATTAAATACAGACGCCGATTTGCAATTTTCAGTCTTTCAAAAAGCCTGTGAAAGCGCCGATTATTTCTTGGAAGAATACGATATGGACGGCTGCTGTGACGAAGGCGCGCAGTATTACCGTCATGCGGGATTATGCCTGTTTAATACCTTAGAACTTTTAAATGCTGTGACAGATAATGCTTTTGCCGCACTATATCAGAATGAGAAAATCCGGAATATGGCTTCTTATATTCTAAACGTCCATATCGAGGATAAATATTATGTAAACTTCGCTGACTGTTCCCCGATTGCGGGACGTTCCGGCGTCAGGGAGTTTCTGTTTGCTTTAAGATGCGATAACGAAAATATGGCAGCTTTTGCTGCCACCGATTTCTGTGCCGGTATACCGGACACTCTTATACTCCCTGAGGAAAACAATCTGTACTACAGACTCCAAAATGCCTTTACCGTACGGGAAATCAGGGACTATGCCAGGTCTGCGCCGGATACGATACCACATCCCGATATTTGTTATCCCGGCGTCGGCATCTTTGTCGCCAGAGATGATACGCTCTGTCTTGCCGTCAAAGCAGGAGATAATGCAGACAGTCACAATCATAACGATACCGGCAGCTTTACCATCTATAAAAACGGCCAGCCTCTCTTTATTGATGTCGGAGTAGAAAGCTATACACAAAAAACTTTTTCCGCCAAACGCTATGAAATCTGGACGATGCAGTCTGCCTATCACAATCTGCCCACAATAGACGGATATATGCAGAAAGACGGCGAAAACTACCTTGCAAATGCCGTTACCTATCAGTTTACCGATACCATGAGCGAAATTGAGATGGATATTGCCGCTGCCTATCCGGCGGAATGCGGAGTGCTTTCTTACCGCAGAAACGCATCTCTGATAAAAGGAAAAGAAATCGTTATCAAAGACTGCTTTGCCATACGCGGCAATGGTTCCGTACAGTTAAGTCTCATGACCTATGAAAAGCCAACCCTGCAAGAGACGCAGCCAGAGGATAACCGGCTTGTTTTCTCGATAGGCACTCTAGGCAGCCTGACTGTCATCGGAGGCACACTCTCTGCCATCGAGGAAATCCCCATTACCGATGCCCGCCTGCAGACCACATGGAAGCACGAAATCTACCGGATTTTAATCGATGCGGCCGATACGGATATTACCATGCAGATTTCGTAACCTCCTCATGCGTCATTATTCTATATATCATATTGACCTTATATCTCGTTATCGCCCACATTCACATAGTAAGCCATTCCGAATGTGCCGATGCCGGAGTTGCAGACGATAGAAACAGACGCTCTCTGCATCATCACCTGCTTAAAAGGAATGCAGCGCAGCACTTCACGGCGGATTAATTCCTGCTGTTCTACACTGCATCCGGCATGTGTAATAAAGATAATATCCTTATTGATTCTGTCTTTACGCAGTAAATGCCAGTGAATGAATCTTTTCCAGGCACCCTCTAACCTGCCGCATCTTGCTCCTACCAACGTCAGGCGGCTCTGCTTCATTTTCATAGTAGGATGGAGACCAAGAAAAGTACATACTTTTCCGGAAGCCGCACTGATAAAGCCGCGCTGATAGAAAATCTTTGCAGCAGGCATCATGTAACGGGATTCTACCCTCTTTTTCATTCCTTCCACACCTTCACAAATCTGTGCGGCAGAGTACCCCTCCACTGCCATTCTGCCTGCAAACAATACGATTAATGCCTGCCCACAGGATACTTGTGAAGAATCAATGACATGCACATGGTCAAACCCCTGTGCTGCACTGACTGCAACATCATAACTTGAGCTCACATTTTTTGCGGCAGAAATATGGATGACCTGTTCGGCACGTGTCAAAGCATCCGCATAAAAATCTTCACACTCTTCCATGGAAACATTGTCCGAATATGCACTACTTGTCGTATCTGTCATATACTGGATGACATTATCCGAAGAAATTTCCAGTGTATCCAAAAACCTGCCATGTTCTGTTTTAATATAGAAATAAAGCATACCAATATCATATTTATCCATTAATGCTGCCGGCAAATCGCTGATACAGTCCGTTGTAATATACACCTTTTTCTTTTTACGATGAACTCTTCTTTGTTCTTCCGTATTCTCCTGTACTTCGGCAATATCTGCACGATACTCGATAATCTCATCCGGCAGGAATTTCAAAATCTCCGCTTCCATCAATTTCCCCTGAATGGGTTTCTCCAGATAACCGTCAAATCCGTCCTCTAAATACTGTCTGCCCGCCTCCGCCACGGAATTGGCGGATAAAACAACCACTGCGGAGTCACGGCAGAGTCCGTTCTCCTGTTTTCGCAACAGCTTTAATGTCTGCGCACCGTCCATTTCCGGCATCATATAATCCATTAAAATGACATGATAATACTTTCTCTTTGTCATTTCCAGACATTGCGTACCGCTTTCGGCAACGTCAATTTTTATCTTGGTTGCTTTCAAGAGTTTGCTTTCCACCATAGAATTCATCGGGTTATCGTCCACAATCAAAACGCGTGCTTCCGGCGCTTCAAAGCTCTGTCTGTATTCATTTGTCACCATTTTACCCCAAGACAAAAACTTCACATCGCCAATCGGTGTCCACTCTTCTACCTTTTGCGGCAATGTGATTGTAAACACAGAACCTTTCGTATAGATACTGTCCACCGTAATTTCGCCGTTCATTAAATCTACAAGCTGTTTCGTAATGGAAAGACCGAGTCCGCTTCCTTCTACTTTTAAATTCTTGCGTGCATCCGCTCTTTTAAAGGAATCATAGATATGCTCTAAATCTTCTTTCCGGATGCCGATTCCTGTATCTGAGACAGCGACAATCAGGGAAATTTCATCTTCTTCCGTCTTTTCCATACGCACGGTAAGCGTTACGGAGCCTTCCTGCGTATATTTTGCCGCATTTGTTAAAATATTCAGAAGCACCTGCGCAACTCTTTTCATATCTCCGAATAAAACCGAAGGCAGATTTTCATCTATATCCACTTGAAAATCCAGTTTTTTCTCATCCAGACGCACCTTAATCATGTTAATCAGTCCGCTGAACAATTCCTCCGTTTTATATTCGAGCGGAACAATCTCCATTTTTTTCATTTCCATCTGTGAAAGGTCGAGAATGTCATTCACCAGATTTAAAAGCATTTTACTTGCACTCTGAATGTTTGCTGCGTATTCCTTTGTTGACTCTTCGCCGCTTTCCCGGATAATCATCTCATTTAATCCGATAATCGTATTGATTGGCGTACGGATTTCATGACTCATGCTCGCAAAAAAACTATTCTTGGATGCACTTACCTCCTCCAGCTCTTTCTGCTGCTTCCAGGCAACAGCACGTTCGTTTTCAAACATTTTCATCTGTACCTTTAAAATCGCTCCGCCTGCAAGTCCTACCGCAAGTACGGCAAAAAGAGAATCAATATAAGCAGCCGCCTCAGACGCCATCGGTGTAATCGCCTCCGGATGGTAATAAGCATAACTGTATGTCAAAACATCAGCGGCAACAGATAACACAAGGAAGAAAATAAGCCGTTTCCCCGAAAACATTAAAAATATATAAAACAGTCCCAGTGCAAACCAAACCGCCGCCCCTCCGTCCAGAGCGCCGCTTAACAAAAACATTGCGGGAAAAATGACAAGAATAATAAGAAACCCTACAATGACAGCGGCAATATCAATCTTTCGATATTTGAACGTAATTACAAGTTCCGTTCCCAATACAGCCAGCAAAAGCAGAAGCGGATGTGTTACTACTTTTACATCCATAATGATAAGGCATTCCAAAATTCCGATGAGAGCAAGAGTGCCGCCTACCAAAATGATCATTCGGAAAATCCGCTCCCGAATTTCATAATCTCTTCCGTAAATCATTTCATAAATACTTTTAAGCTTTTGTCTCATGACCGATCAGCGCCTCCTTCCGTCCCTTTCTTAAGTTCCTCCCGAATATGTGTGAGTGTGTCAAGCGCCGACATATAGTCAGACATTTCTACTTTCTTCTTTACGGAAGCCAGCTTCTGTTCTAATACAGTCTGATGGTATTGATATTTCTGCAGTTCGGAAACCACTGCAAGCATATTTCCTCCGTCCAATGCATATGCTGCATCCTCAAATTTGGCAAACATCTCATCAAAATCACTATCATTCAGCTCCGGCATATCCAGCGCTTCTTTCAGTTCTAACGTATCAGGCGCTGCTTCAGTATGAACCAGCGGACTTTCCTCTAATTCCCTCATCACCCGTCGGTATTCTGTCAGCATATCCTCGTGGTTCTTCATAATATAATCAATATCGTTTTTCTTTCCTGCCATTTCCAAAGCTTTTGCTTTTGCGGAAAGGGGTGATGCACCGATATTCTGCATCATGCTCTTAAGCGCATGTACTTTTATGGTATAATTTGCCCAGTCCTGCTTTTCAAACAGTTCTGATAAAAGCCCGCTGCATTCTTCTTTTTCTTCATAGAAAGCTTCTAAAATCTGTAGATATTCCTCTTTACCGCCACAGTAAAGAATTCCATTCTCAACATCCAAATCCCCGACAGCAAACGTATCTTCTCCGCTTTCTTTCTCCTCTTTCGTTTCCTGTTCCTCTTTCTTTTCCTGAAAGACCAACTTATCCTCCGGCAGATTCCGCCTGAGTACCCGCTCTAACACGGATACTTCCAACGGTTTCGCTACGAAATCATTAAATCCCTCTTCCAGAAACATCTCACGATTGCCCGGTGTCGCATTGGCAGTCAGCGCAATAATCGGTACTTTCTGATAATATTGTCCTACTTTATCCCGAATACGGTGCAATGTCTCAACGCCATCCATTTCCGGCATCATATGGTCCATAAAAACAAAGTCAAAAGATATATCCTCAATTATCTGCAGAGCTTCCTGTCCGCTTGTTGCATAAGTCACCTTAATCTGATATTCCTTTAATAATCCCTCTACCACCCGGATATTCATTCTGTTATCATCCACTACCAGAATATGTGCATCCGGCGCCGTAAATTTCCCCGGACGAATCATCTGCTTACCGCCTTCCGCATTTCTGCTTCCATTTAAAATAGAAACAACCGGCAGAACATAAAACGGTTTATAAAGCTTAATTAAATTCGGGTTGGAAAGGTATTTCTCCCTTGGTCTGTCAATAACAATAATAACTTGTGTTGTTTTGGCAAGCGCATCAAAATAAGCCTCATCCTCCTGATATTCCTCAAGACTGATAAAGATATGTGTAAATGCTTCATTCGCTTCCCTGCGCATCAGCTCGGCAAGGTTACGGCAGGCATGACATCTGACACGAAGTTTACGCACCATATTCATAATCAGGGCGCTGTATTCATCCCGAATCGTCATCATGTCAAACTGCTCCATGTCAAAATATGCGGCAATATTTAACATCTCCCTGTTCTTTACCGCTCCAATCGGCTTTTCGTCCAATACTTTCTGCGGTACAACAAAACGGAACGTACTGCCTTTCCCCGGACGGCTTTTTACTGTAATCGTACCGTTCATCTTCTGAACTAACGCCTTGGAAATCGCAAGACCAAGACCTACTCCGCCCTCCTGACGGTTTCTTCTCGTATCAACCTGACTGAAACTTTCAAATAATTTTTCCAAATTTTCTTCTGCAATACCAATTCCGGTATCTTTCACCGATATACAGAGATTCACGCCATAATTTTCTTTTCTTGT
>CAZKOR010000019.1:0-3369 GCA_964554405.1 uncultured Bacteroides sp.
CCATGGCTCCCAAATCTCCCCAGAATCCAATTTTATCCTTATGTCTTCCCTCTACACTGACCAATTCCGTTTCCATGATTGCCCGAACAAGTTCAGGATCCGTACCATCGACTACTAAAAGGATACCTTTCTGTAAGAACGGGTCTCCGATATCTCCTGCTGCTTCTTCCAGAGAAAGCAGACCCTCTTTACGTGCTACATTGGATAAGTCAATAATCTTCTGAATAATCTCAGGGACATTCATTTCAGTCTCTTTCAGGACAAGTGCAAAACTCTTCAAACCTGCAACGAAACTCTTTATGGAGTTACTTGCGAGGATACACATGAAAGCACCACCGAATGTAATGAGCGCCGACGGAACGTCCACGAAACTCTCTAGGTTGCCGAAAACAATTCCGGCGTCCTTATCGAATACGATACCGAAAATAACCAATACCATACATAATACTAAACCTAAAATTGAACCCAAATCCATAGTCGTATCACCTGTTTACACAATATTTACATTAATCTGCAAAAATATCCTTTCTATACGATTTTACTAAATTTTTCACT
This sequence comes from uncultured Bacteroides sp., assembly GCA_964554405.1. Lineage (GTDB taxonomy): Bacteria > Bacillota > Clostridia > Lachnospirales > Lachnospiraceae > UBA3282. The sequence goes on from CAZKOR010000019.1 coordinate 556, forward strand.
TCTTGTCTACTTTCTTTTACAATTATTTTCCGACCGGTTGTAAAAGAAAGCACAGTGTCCGGAGTTTCTTCCACAAGTTCGAGCAAATCCGGATTGATAAGAACCTTAACTCCGCTGATTTTCGTTACTTCAATCATTATGTAGTCTCCCTCCTGCACACTCTTCTTTCTATTCTAACACATAAAATCAAAAAGAGGAACCCAAAAGTTCCTCTTTCTTTAAGATTTCCTATAAAAATTATCTCTTCAGGTTTACAAGTTCCTCTAACAATGTGTCAGAAACCGTGATAATTCGGCTGTTTGCCTGGAATCCACGCTGTGTGGTAATCATTTCCGTAAATTCGCTGGAAAGATCTACATTACTCATTTCAAGAACGCCGCTCTGCATAGAACCACCCTCTGCAGTAATATCATCACCGATACCATCAAACTCACCAGAGTTTGCAGTTGCGGAATAGAGGTTATCGCCCTGTTTGGAAAGACCTGATGCATTCGCAAAGTTTGCAACAGCAATCTGTCCTAATAATTTGCTCTCGTTATTGTCGTAGTACGCCGTAATCTTACCATCCTGTGCAATTTCCACACCTGACAACTCACCGACTTTTCTACCGTTACCCATTCCTGTTGTTTTGTCACCGCTTAACATAGACGCTGTGGAAGAACCGCCGTTATTGACATTGGTGGAAAGAGAAAAGTCAATGTCAATATTATGGAACTGACCTAACGGAATAATCGTACCGTCTCTGGACGTTGCGCTCGCATTGAACGTTAAGGTAGCCTCGTCATGGTCTGCGCTTCCAATATAAGTAAATGTACCATCATCCGTACTATATTTCAGTTTATTACCGGCATAGGTGAATGCTTTATGAATCTGCGCCTGACCGGACGGTGTTACATAGCTGATGGTGTATGTGGTATCTCCGGTATTCGCAAGACCATATGCCTCTAACGGGTCTGTGATTGTTTCACCGCGCAGGAAGTTGCTGTCCGCATCAAAGTTTCCTGACTGAGTCGCTTCAAAATCTATTTCATAATCCATAGATACCGCACCGGTATCAGGATTAATCGTAATGCCGGTAACCCTTGCAGCTGAACCGAAAGATGCCAACGCCTTACTCCATTGTGCCAACTCATCATCGCTCCATTTACCGTCTGCTGCAGCCGGAGCTTTCGGCAGAGCTGCGCCTCTTGTCGGCTTTCCATCGTCTGTTGCCTCGCCTGTCGTATAATACTGACCATTTTCATATATCAGGTTAAAATCAGGCGCGGTAAGTTCGCTCTTTGTCAAATCCACACTACCTGTAACTGTTACGATATTACCTTTTTCAACCTTATTTTCCCCACCTTTTGTAACCGCTGTACCGGTAGTATCCGCAGCGCTGGTTTTAATTGTAGCAATCGTAGGCGGATTCTTGGAATTCTGGGACGCACTGATAATCTGGTTTGTCGAATAACCGCTTAAGAAGTTACCCGGAAGATACTTCATCGCATACGTATTTTCAGTCGGATTATATGTCGCCGTATCCAGTAAGGAATAAGCCGCATCTGAGTCAACCGTACCGCCGATACCAAACGTCGCTATCTCATTGATACTGCTTAAATTATATTCTTTGACAAGGGACTCACCCTCCTCATTTAAAATATCGGTAAGCATGATATAATACTCTCCCGGATCATCCAGAGCATGAATAGCAAACTTACCTGTATATTTATAACCAAGGTTATCAAAGAAACTTAACGTTACCGTCCTGCCTTCGGTACTGCGTGTCGCAGAGTCATATTTATCTACGATACCGGACATATAACCCTTGGATGTGTACTCCGGCGGATAAGTCATATTCTCTTCGCTCATAACTTTCAGTGCGGATACGACATCCGGCAGAATCTCGCCGGTCTCCTTGTCTACCTGCCAGCCCATTACCGTAAAACCGGTAGAGGACATAACGAGGTTACCTGCACCGTCTACGGTGAAAGAACCGTCTCTTGTAAAGAAGTTCTGGGAACCGTTGCTGACTACGAAGAAAGACTCGCCTGTAATCATTACATCCCACGGATTGTTCGTGGACTGTGCGGACCCTTGCTGGGTAATTGCCGTAGAAATTGCTCCGGTCTTTGCACCAAGACCAATCTGTCTTGCGTTAATACCGCCCCGGCCCGTTGCCGCATTGGCTCCGGAAGCCGCCTGCGTTGTCTGGTAAAGCAAATCGCTGAATACCATAGACTGTGATTTATAAGACGTTGTGTTTACGTTTGCGATGTTATTACCGATAACATCCATTCTTGTCTGGTGTACTTTCAAACCTGCTACACCAGAAAAAAGTGATCTCATCATAATGAATGACCCTCCTTCATGCTGTGATGAAGCGTTTGTTCCTTCTGTCAGTCCGGAACATAAGCCTCCGTAAAGGTCCGGCTAAATAATAACTGCTCCATCAATGTTAGTAAATACGTTTTCATCCGTCTCCGCCCTGTCCATTGCCGTGATAACCGTATGATTCGGTACATTCACGATAAATGCAAGGGAATCGACAATAACAAGTGACTCGTTGATTCCTTTCGCGCCGGCTTTCGCCGCTCCCAGATTCAGACGTTCCATCTGCTGCGAAGTCAGCTCGATATTCCTGTCCGCCAGTCTGCTTACGGCATGTTTGGAAAATTTCACTTCACCGGTTTCAGGTACTGCCGTTTTCTGTGTTAAAATATCCTGAAAACTGAGTCCGTTCCCGACGTGATTTCCCTGCGCCTTGCCTGTTTGATTCAGATACTGGTCTTGCAGCTGCTCTATGGAAAGGAATCCGTTATTCTGAATCTTCAT
>CAZKOR010000019.1:3469-32286 GCA_964554405.1 uncultured Bacteroides sp.
TTCTTCCATTCTGTCTACATACTTCTTCAGACCTTTGACATAATCATCCGTAATAAACTTCTTCTGATAATCTGTCATATCCTCATACATCTTGCTGACTTTCTCAACCGCCTCTTTATCCTGAATTGTCAAAAGCGCAGGTATCGGAAGTTTGTTGTATGCGTTCAGGAATTCTGCCGCTAATGCATATGCTGTTAAGTAGTTCGGGTCTGCAACCGTAGACAGATCATCCATAGAGATAAGCTCTCCGTTGATGGAAAGGTACGCTTTGTTGTTCTCATACTGTACATAGTCTACATTACCCTGTACCGTCCTTGTTCTTCCTTCAGAATCCGTTATCTCCGCCAGAACCGTCTGTCCTACCAGACTTGATGCTCTTGCAAGCTCTAAGGATGCGCTCATGTTCTGCATCTGCTCTAATTCTGAGAATGTCGCATACTGTGAAATATATTCCGTATTGGATGTAGGCTCCAAAGGATCCTGATATTTCATCTGCGCTACGAGAAGCTGTAAAAACTGGTCTTTGTCTACGGTAGAATTACTTTTCTTCTTGTTGGCATTTTCCATTGACGCCGCCGAAGTGTTTTCCACAAATTTTTTGTTTTCATAATCAAATTGCGCTATCATATCCGTTCTCCTTTCTTACTATTTGTTATGTTATGCTGAGTAATCTACTGTGTTTCCGCTTTTCGCCATCATATCCGCGGCGATTCTCTCAGAGTCATCCATTTCCTCCGGCATATCATCCAAATCAATGTCATTCAGATTGATATTTCTGCGGGTCTTTTTACCAGCGCCCTGTCTTTCTCCCGGATGCTCCTCATTACCGGAGAAATTCTGTTCAAACTGATAATTTCCTACGGTAACTTCTACAGAGTCCACCTTGATACCCTGTTCTTCAAACTGAGTCTTTAACTGGATCAACTGACTTTCAATCGCTGCTTTGACAACTTCATTCTGTGCGGTAAACTGTGCGGTCAGCATGCCGTCCTTAGCTGCTATCTGCACATGTACATTACCTAAACTTGCCGGATGTAACTGCAATTCCAGTTCCTGTACGTCGCCTTTCAGATTAATTTTCATGTACTCCATAATCTGATTCATAATGTCTTCCGTACTGGTGAAACGCTCCATAACCGGCTGTTCCCCGGAAACATCATGTAACTGTGTCTGCTCTGTAGGAGCCTGCATCATCAGATTATCCGATGAATTTTCTCCTTTATGCTCCGCAAACGCATTTTTGTTCCCTGACTTTGCTTCATGCTTCGGCGCTACTGTGGTCGTTTCCGTTACTTCTTCCTGCACGCTCTTTGCACCGCTTGCATCATCGACTGTCACTTTCACTTCCACGCTCTCACCGTTTTTGTGTACTGTTACGGCATAATCTTTCATGCCTTCTAAAGGCACATTTTCGGTTTCAGGCTGTGTCAGAAATTCTTCCGGAATATCTGTATCTTCCGGCTGCTGCACTACTGCCATGTCTGCAAGTATTGCGCCTAAGTCTTCTTCTGAAAGTCCAAGCTCGCTCTGTAAGTCATTTAAAGCCACCTCTACGGTATCCAACAAATTCTGCAGATGTCCATAAAGTTCTTCATCGGTTACAATAGATAACTGATCCTCATTTCCCGACAGCGCCACTACAAGTTTCTGCATATTTGCAGGTTCTAGTAACTGCACTACGGTCAGTCCGAGTACCTCCATAACCTCTTCTACTTCTTCAGGGGTAACCTCCATCTCTTCTGCAACGTCATTTACCAGTTCCTCACCGGCTTTTGTCACTGCATCCTGAGTATCATCCGAAACTTCCTGTTCCGTAGAACCATCTTTCGACACGTCATCCACTTTCTGGTCATTTTCCGTAGATGTCTTTTCATCCGCCGCAGTGCTTTTTACGGTGCTTTTTACGGTACTCTTTCCGGCACTGTCCGCTTCCGTAACACCTGCGGACATCGACTTCGTATCCACTGTCATAATTACTTTTGCGGCTGCCTTTTCATTTCCCTGCACAGCTGCCTTAGCACCTGCCTGCGCATTAACACGACTCATTACCATATCAAAGCTGTCTTTTAAAGCTTCTTCCTGTTTTACAGTCTGATTCTGCGTTCCTGCGGTCTGGCTTACGGCATTTGCAAGCGCATTCAAATTGTTGTTTACAGGTATGCCTGCCATTTGCTTTCCTCCTTCCTTTAGTTTTCAAGGTACTTAGCATATACATATGAAAATATATATACTATATATATCGTCAAACTCTTAACTTATGTCAAGAGCAAGCGACCGTTATTTTTAATCCGGATCCATAATTTTCGTCACTCTTGCGGCGATTTCCGAATCCATTGCGGCGAGAATATTTCCCCTGCTCTCCGCGCTCATCTGATTCAGTATTTTTGCTACCAAATCCAAATCACTTGTCATTTCCTCAAAAATCTTCGCGGCAGCGTCCGGCTCCATATCGGCATACGCCTGTGCATAAGAGGAAAGTTTTGCATTCTCCTGAACCTGTTCTATCACCTGTTTATATAAATATTCGGCATTGGTCGGGTCTATGGTTTCATAATATTTCTGATATTCCTCCACACCCGGTCCTTTTTCCGCGTAGATGACTTCTTCATAAAATTCTGTCTTAATTCTGTCAAATTCCACCTGCGCATCTTCAAAGGTGCGAAGCCGCTCTACTTCTGCGCGAAGTTCTTCAAGTTCCTGCGAATCGCTGTTACTTGCAGACTGTGCCCGCTCCAGTTCCAGTTCGAGCTGTTTGATATAATCAACTGCCTCCCGCAGGCTGGTATAGCCGCCGTAAGATTCCTCATCCTCCGTAGAAATAACTGCTTCCGACGGAAGAATCTTACTGACAACCGGCACATCCTTTAACACAGGCGCCAAAACATTAGAACCGAAACCACCCACATCCAGTTTTACAAGAAGACACAGGATGGCAATCCAGATAATAATGATAACTATCGTTACCAAAAAGGTGGAGACTCCGCCTCCTTCATCTTCCAGTTCAGCTTCCTGTGCAGAAATCTCTTTCGCACGCTGCTTTGCTTCTTTTTTCTGGGCTTTCTGCTCGTCTTTTATTTTTTTACGCTCATCTTTGAGTCTTTTTTTCTCTTCCTTGGTATCTACAGCATCATTCAGTGCATCTGCCATTTATAACTCTGCTCCTCTCCGTCCATAGGTATAACTTGTCAGCTCATCCACTTCCTTGCTTTCTTTGGCATTTTCCTCTGACAAGAACTTTTGAAACGCTTTTTCACGCAGTTTTTCCTGCATTTTCCGCTCCTGCATGACTTCCTGAAGCTTCTGTCTCGCTTCCTCCACCTGCATCATTGCACGCTTTACATTCTCTTTCTGCGCTTCGATATATTCCTCCATACGTGCCTGCGCATATTCATTATCCCTCAGGCTCTGTACGCTTAAAGAATCCTGACGCAGTTCCCTGCCCTCTTCCAGATAGTATTCCTTTCTGGCATAAAGCGCTTCTAAACGTTCTTCTTCCTCTGAAAGTCTTCTCTGCGCCTGCCCAAGCTCCATTTTCGCCTGATTTTCCATCTGGTTCTTGATATTCAAAATGCTCTGCATTCTGTATACGAACTTTGCCATGGCACTAAAACCTTTCTTATGCGTCCGCTTCAGCAAATAACTCTTCTAACATCTGCAGTTCCTGTTCATAATCATATTTGCTGTCTACATCCTGCATGAGATAATCATTCACAGCATCTATTTTCGCTATTGCATAATCTATATTCTTATTGCTGCCGCTCTTATAAGCGCCGATATTGATTAAATCCTCCGCCTCATTGTAAGTTGCCAGCACATTCTTCAACTTACCTGCCGCCACTTTATGTTCCTGCGGCACAATCTGGCTCATACATCTGGAAATACTCTGCAATACGTCAATTGCCGGATAATGGTTTTTATGGGCAAGGTTTCGGTTTAACATAATATGACCGTCCAGAATACTTCTTGCCGTATCGGTAATCGGCTCATTAAAGTCATCACCATCTACCAAAACCGTATATAACCCGGTAATAGAGCCTTTATCGGAACGGCCTGCACGCTCTAAAAGCTTTGGCATCTCGGAATAAACACTCGGCGGATATCCTCTCGATACCGGCGGTTCCCCGCTTGCCAGACCGATTTCCCTCTGCGCCATCGAAAAACGGGTTAAAGAATCCATCATAAGCAGAACATCCTTGCCCTGATCCCTGAAATATTCGGCAATCGCAGTTGCTGTCTGCGCTGCTTTTTTTCTTTCCAGAGCCGGCTTATCCGAAGTTGCTACCACAACAACGGAACGTCTCATGCCCTCTTCTCCCAAATCTCTTTCTATAAATTCTCTGACTTCCCTGCCACGCTCTCCAATCAGGGCAATCACGTTAATATCTGCCTTTGTATTGCGGGCAAACATGCCCATCAGTGTCGATTTTCCGACACCGGAACCTGCAAAAATACCGATTCTTTGTCCTTTCCCGACAGTCATCAGACCATCTACCGCTTTCACGCCTAACGGAAGCACTTCGTCAATGATTTCTCTTGACATAGCGTCCGGCGGTGCCGCTTCTATCGGATAATTCACCATCTGATCCGAAATATCCGTCACTTCGCATCTGCCCAATCCGTCAAGCACCTGTCCGAGCAGTATGCCTCCTACCTGTACTGAAAGCGGTATTTTCGTATTTTCCACAACACTTCCAACGCCAATACCCTCTGTTTTTTCATAGGGCATAAGCAATGTTTTTCCGCCTTTAAAACCAACCACTTCCGACATAATCGGCGGCAGCTCTTTATCAACAGGAAATACTTTACACAAATCACCAAGCTTAGCTTCGGGACCAATCGACTCAATCGTCAGTCCTACTACATTTTCCACCCGGCCCATGCTTTTAAAATAAATATCATCTGCTATTTTTCTATATTTTGTAAAGTCAACCATGCAACCGTAAATCCTTCCCCAATCTACGACTTTCAGTTTTTCTCAAAAGACAACAGCTTCAGTCTCCTTGTCAATTCCTCTAACTGCGTTCCTACACCACAGTCAAAGATTCCGCCGTCAGTCTCAATCATGCATTCATTTTTATGTAACGTCATATCTTCTACAATTTCCACAACGCCGCGTCCACTGACAACTTCTTCCGTCAATGTTTTTTTCTGCATATTGACATAAGGATAATCATCCTTGGAAACATGCACAATAAAAACCCTGCTACTCTCTACTTTTCGCAAAGTAGTTTCAATCAGATGTACCAGGATATTTCTTTCATTTTCTAATTCTACATGAAAAATATGATTATAAACCGCCGTAATCGTATCAATGAACTGAGGTTCCAGCTCCTCTATCATACTGTCATATTCTTCTTCCAGTCTGATGCGTTCCCTCCTGATTTCCTCTTTCATCTGTTCAGCTTCTGTCTGAGCCATCCGATACCCTTCATCATATCCGGTTCTTCTTGCCTCATCCAAAACGTCCTGTTTTTCTTTCTCAAGCGATTCCCTGGCAATTTGTTTAATCTGTTCCACTTCTTCTCTGGCTGCTTCCAGTTCCGCTTCCGCCTGTGCCCGTAACTCTTCCGGCGTAGGTCCCTCCGGAACCTGTTCTTCCACGGCTTTCAGGATATTACCCTCACTGCCTTCTTCGCCGTAGCCCTCTCCAGAAGCAATATCAATTCTTTCGCCACCCAGACCGCTTCTGAATCCATCTTCATCAATTTCTTCTTCACCCGCAGCAAAAGCAGCACGTTTTCTTCTTTCTGTTTCAATTGCTTCAATTCTGTCAACAAGACGGGAATTGCTGTCAATAAGGCACTTTTCTTCCTGCTCTACAACAACCCATCTTGATTTGTATATGTTCTTAGACAACAATCTCGTCACCTCCACCTCTGGAGATAACAATTTCTGCAGAATCTTCCAGTTTCCTGATGATATTTACGATCTTCTGTTGTGCTTCCTCTACGTCTTTCATACGCACAGGCCCCATAAATTCCATATCTTCCTTAATCATAACGGCAAGACGTTTAGACAAGTTATTAAAGATAGCATTCTGCACCTCTTCATTGGAACCTTTCAGGGCAATCGCAAGGTCACCGTTATCAACATCACGCAGCACACGCTGGATTGCTCTGTCGTCCAGAAGCAGGATATCTTCGAATACGAACATCTTCTTTCTGATTTCATCCGCAAGTTCCGGCTCTTCGATTTCCAATGTTTCCATGATATGTTTTTCTGTACCACGGTCTACCGTATTCAAAATTTCTACGACTGCATCGACACCGCCGACAATCGTATAATCCTGATTGACTAAAGACGCCAGTTTTGATTCCAAAACCTTCTCCACCTCTTTGATGATATCCGGACTTGTTCTGTCCATTACAGCAATACGCTTTGCGACATCCGCCTGTCTGTCCGGCGGAAGTGCGGAAATGATGAGCGCCGACTGCGCTGCCGACAAATAGGACAAAATAAGCGCAATCGTCTGCGGATGTTCATCCTGAATAAAGTTTAACAACTGTGACGGATCTGTTTTTCTGACAAACTCGAACGGTTTTACCTGTAAGGATGCCGTCAGCTTACCAATAACATCTCTTGCCTTATCCGCACCAAAGGATTTTTCCAATACATCTTTCGCATAGTTGATACCACCCTCTGCGATAAACTGCTGTGCCAGACATACCTGGTAAAACTCCTCCAGCACTTCATCCCGAACCTGCGGCGTAATCGTCCTTGTATTGGCAATTTCCAAAGTAAGTTCTTCTATTTCTTCTTCTTTCAGATGTTTAAATATACTTGATGATTTTTCCGGTCCAAGGGCAATCAGCAGGATAGCCGCTTTCTGTAGACCGGTAATTCTTTCTTCAGAACTTTTCGCCATTGTTCTTACCCCCAGTCCTCATTCAGCCAGTTACGCAGCAGATTCGCCGCTGCCTCCGGATTCTCGTCTACAAACTTACCGATTAATTTTCTTGTTTCGGACTCATCTTCTATGGAAATATCTGCAAGCTGTCCCTCCGGCGTAGACTGTAATAAACTCTCAACCGAAAGCTCTTCTTCTTCCTCTTCGTGTTTCTCGCCACGCATGCTTCTAAGAACAACAAATGCAAGCAATGCCAGAATCACGATGATAAGGATAATCTGCATGATATCCGTTGCACTGATACCGGAACCCTCTCTATCCATGAAGACGTTTTCACTGTATGCAACAATTGCTATATTATCTGCATTGATACCTGTCGCTTTAGCAACAACATCAAACAAATCCTCGTCTACTTCCAGTTTTTCACGATCCTGATTAGCAAGTTTATACTCTTCCCATGTAACGGTATCAAGCAGTCCCTGACTCTTCACATCCTCTTCGCGAATAACATTGTATCGAATCATGGCAACAGATAAAGAAGATCTGCCATAATCAATCATGCCGGGAGTCGTCTCCGTTGTGGTAATTCTTTCATTCGGCAGATAATCCCGTTCTTCTTCTGTGGTTTCTGAACTGGAGTTGCTATTGTCTTCCAGAACATATGTAGTGCCGTCATCCCCGTTGGAATCCGTTCCCGGGACACCGCCGGTGCCGCTTTCATCCGTCTGATGGAATATCGCCTCATGACTCAGCACACCCTGATCCTGTCCGTCCGGCGCATAGAAATTATGGTCGGTGGTAGAACTCTTGGAAAAGTCCAGTACAAGGTTCGTTGCAACTTCAATCATATCAAATTCATTTGTGCCGTGAAGCACTTGTTTTACTTCGCTTGTAACAAGTCTCTCCGCTTCCGCTTTCACAGAAAGCTGTGCCGTTGCCGTACCGGATACCGAATAGTTATCATCACCTGAAAAGAGCATGTTGCCTTCTCTATCCATAATCACGATATTATTCGTCGTCGTATTACCGATTCCTGTTGCAATGGCCCGCGCGATTGACGATGCCGTTTCCGGTGAAATATCACTGTTTAATCCCAGCACAACGCTACAGAAAGATTCTTTGTCCGAATCAATTAAAGTTCCCGTATTCTCCGGAATATTCAATGTTACCGTAGCGGTTTTTACCGCTTCAAGAGGTTCTAACAAATTATCTTCAATATATTTTTCCAGATAATATACGTATGCTTTTTGTTTGTCAGATTCCGTTGTGGAAAATCCGCCGTTTGTTACATTGTCAATGCCATAACCGGCTGTTCTGATACTATTGGAACCTAACAGCAGGATTGCATCTGACTGTTGGGATTTCAAAATCCGAAATTCCAGTCCGTCATCGGAAACCGTATAGGTTAAGCCCTCTCCCTCAAGCAAATCTCTGACATCCGCCGCCTGCGTTGTATCTTCACAATTCTTCAACAATACATACTCAGGACGGTTCAATACAGTAACCAAAATCGCAATGGCTAATATAACAGCCGCAACTACCATGACAATTAAGGTCTTCTGCTTCGTCGTAAAGCGGTTCCACCACTCTAATATTCGATTGCCTAACTCCTTTATTTTTTCTATCAATTTATCCACAGCAACTATTTCTCCTTAAGTAATTCCGCCATACATAATTAAATCTGCATCTGCATAATTTCTTTATAAGCATCCAACAGCCTGTCTCTTATGGCAACAGTATACTGTAATGCAGTCGATGCTTTTTGCAGTGCTATCGACAAACTATGTGTATTTTCGCTCTCGCCGAGAGCCCACTTGATTTCTTCATTTTCCGCGTCGGAAAGATAGTTATTGGTAGTATTAATATTCTCAATGGCGGTACCTAAAAGATTCTTAAAGCTCTTATCCGTATATGTATCCACCTTCGTGGTCGGCGCTGCTTTTGCCGCATCTTTTACTGCGCCTGATGATACATTATATAATGCAGTGATATCTAAAGCCATATCATTCTCCTCCGATATTTCCCTTTTACGTTATTTATATACATAGCATTTACTACCTATGGCAGTTATCAGCCGTTCAATATATCAAGACCACGTGTCGCAATATTTTTGCTCGCCGTAAAAGCCGTTGAATTTGCCTCGTAAGCACGGCTGGCATCAATCAGGTTTGTCATTTCGGTTATCGTGCTGACATTCGGATATGTCACATAACCATTCTCGTCCGCATCAGGATGGGAAGGGTCGTAAACCATCTTCATCTCTGTCCATTTATCCTCATATACGCCCGTCACTTTCACACCGGTTCCCGAATAGCGGTCTCTCGCCGCATTCAATACATGACGAAAAGGCGTTTGAGAATTCTTTTCTTCAAACACCACTACTTTCCTGCGGTACGGTGTGCCATCCTCGGTACGGGTTGTATTTGCATTCGCTATATTCTCTGAAATAATATCCATACGGTAACGCTCTGCTGTCATACCGGAGGAATTAATATCAAATGCCGTAAAAAGTCCCATAATCTATTCTCCTTCTTTTATTTCAGCTATTTCATCACAGACTGTAGGTTTTTAAACTCCTGTGCAATGCTCAGTTCCAATCCCTGATAGGTAACCTGGTTCTTCGCCAGATATACGCCCTCTGTATCAACATCTACATTGTTGCCGTCAAGACGATAAGAAAAACTCGCATAGTCCGTATATGCTAACGGCCGTAAGCGGTTTGTTTTCAAATTTGATACTTTGGCATCCATAGAAGTGTATTTGGATCTGCGAAGCGCAATCGCAAGCTGATTTTCAAAATCCACATCCTGTCTTTTATAACCCGGCGTGTCCACATTTGCAAGGTTATTGCTGATTGCGTCATTACGCATCCAAGACGCATCCGCCGCCTTATCCAATACATTTACATAGTCAAATACATTCGTGTTTAATAAGGAACTCATAATCACACCTCATCCATTATATTAAAAATCCATAAACTATTATAAAGTCATTCTATCAAAATTACAAGACAAAAGAGAAAAAATAAATACAAAAAAATTCAGACTCTGTTCTGTTCCTTTAATTTCTCCACTTCATCAAAAACAACATCGTTCAAAACTTTGATATATGTGCCCTTCATTCCCGAAGATCGGGATTCAATAACGCCTGCGCTTTCAAACTTACGCAAAGCATTGACGATAACAGAGCGTGTAATCCCTACTTTATCCGCGATTTTACTTGCTACGAGAATACCCTCCATACCGCCTAATTCATCAAAAATATGCGTAATTGCTTCCATTTCGGAAAAAGAAAGTGTGCCGATTGCCGATTTTACAACCGCGACTTTTCTGTTTTCCTCCGCACTCTCCTCACTCACTGCACGCAGCATCTCAAGCCCTACGACTGTCGTACCGTACTCGCACAGTATAATATCATCAATATCATACTGTTCGCTGCACTTATAAATGAACAGCGTACCGAGACGTTCTCCTGAAATTTCAATCGGCGTGATGACTGCCCGGAATTTCGTCGTATCAATATTTTCAAATCCCAATGTCTCCAAATTCACGTTTTCCTTTGTCGAAAGCACAGCAAGAAGCCTTTCGTTTAACATCGGGTCAATAAAACCGCCCACATGTTCCACAATCAATTCTGTCAGTGATTCCACTCCATTACATTCGCCTACACCGAGCACTTTACCTTTTTTACTGATTACCAGAACATTGGAAGTCAGAATCTCCTTTAAAACACTGCATATGTCATTAAAGACTACTTTGCCTGAATTATTGTTATGCAGAAGTTTCCCTATTTTTCTGGTCTTATCTAATAATTGTACACTACCCATCGGTTCTCGCCTTTCAATAGCTCACTGTTTCATACAGTTGTATGCCTATTCTAGCACATTTTTTTCGTATTTTCAACGCAAATTGCTCATGCAATTATTGGAATTGTAGAAGAAAATAATAATATTTAATTGCCGGAGAGCTGCACCTGCGGTGTCTCCACATAACCGCAGTTTTCATCTGCGCACACTAATTTACTGCCTTTTTCCAGTAAAACAGAACCGCACCTTGGACACTTCTTATCCACCGGCTTCTGCCATACCATGAAGTCACACTGCGGATTATCAATGCAGCCGTAATATTTTCTGCCCTTTTTCGTTTTCTTTAACACAATGTCCTTACCGCATTTCGGACAGGAAACACCGATTTTTTCAAAATAAGGTTTTGTATTACGGCAGTCCGGAAAACCGGGACAGGCAAGAAATCTGCCGTGCGGTCCGTATTTGATAACCATTTGTCTGCCGCAGTTCTCACAAACTTCATCCGACACCTCATCGGCAATTTCCACTTCTTCGAGTTCTTTCTCTGCTTTGACTACCGCATCTTCCAAATCCGGATAGAAATTGGAAATAACGGTCTTCCATTTTACATTGCCGTCCGCAATGCCGTCTAAAAGCGCCTCCATAGTTGCCGTAAAATTCACATCTACAATAGAAGGGAAAGCCTCTTTCATAATGTGATTCACAATCTCGCCGAGTTCTGTCACATACAGGTTTTTATTTTCCTTTACAATATAGCGTCTTGCTAAAATCGTTGTAATCGTCGGCGCATAGGTACTCGGACGTCCGATTCCGAGTTCTTCAAGTGCGCGTACCAAAGACGCCTCCGTATAATGCGGCGCAGGCTGTGTAAAATGCTGTTTTTCTTCAAAAGAGTCAAAGATAAGGCTCGTATTTTTATCAATACCTTTTACTAACGTATTGCTTTCTTCTTTTTCATCTTCATTATTATAAATACTTAAAAAGCCGTCAAACTTCACTTTGGATGCCGCCACCGTAAAACGCTGTCCCGCCGCATCAATCTTTACGGAAGTTGTCTCATAGACGGCCACCGACATTCTGCTTGCCGTAAACCGTTTCCAAATCAACTGATAGAGACGGAACTGGTCTCTTGATAAGGAATCTTTAAGCATAGCGGGTGTCCTCTCAATATCGGTAGGACGGATGGCTTCATGCGCATCCTGAATTTTTTGTCCGCCCTGCTTTTCATGGGAGGCGGCTGCAGCATAAGTCTCCCCGTAATTTTTGCTGATATATTCTTTTGCCGCTTTTTCCGCTTCCTCCGATACACGAACAGAGTCTGTACGCAGATAGGTGATGACACCGACTGTGCCGCTTCCCTTAATATCAACACCCTCATACAACTGCTGTGCCAGCCGCATTGTTTTTTGCGTGGAAAAATTCAGCAGCTTGCTTGCTTCCTGCTGTAGTGTGGATGTTGTAAAAGGCAGCGGTGCTTTCTTCGTCCGCTCGCTACATTTTACATCCGCTACCTGATATTTTGCATTTTGCAGTGTTTTCTTTATTTTATCCAATTCTTCTTTAGAAGAAATTTCCTGTTTTTGTTTTGTTGTTCCGTAATACTTTGCCACGAGAGGTTTTTTCTCGCCCGGAATGTTAAACACCGCGTCAAGCGTCCAATATTCCTCCGGAATAAAGGCATTGATTTCCTCTTCTCTGTCACAAATAATCCGGAGCGCTACGGACTGCACCCGCCCGGCGCTTAAACCCCTTTTTACTTTTGCCCAGAGAAGCGGAGAAATTTTATATCCCACCATACGGTCAAGACACCGTCTTGCCTGCTGTGCATCTACCAAATCCATATCAATCTCACGGGCGTTTTTCAAAGACTCTTTTACAGCATTCTTTGTAATCTCATTGAAAGTAATGCGGTACACTTTTTTGCCCTCAAGTTTCAGCGCATGTAATAAATGCCATGAAATTGCCTCTCCCTCACGGTCAGGGTCCGTTGCCAGATATATTTTTTCCGCTTTTTTCACTTCTTTGCGAAGACTTGCCAGGATATCCCCTTTGCCTCTGATAGTAATATACTTGGGCTCAAAATCATGCTCGACGTCGATACCCATCTGACTTCTCGGTAAATCGCGCACGTGTCCGTTGCTCGCCGCAACTTCATAGTTTGCTCCCAGAAATTTTTTAATTGTCTTTACTTTTGCCGGTGACTCCACAATTACCAAATATTTTGCCATAATAATCCCCCGTTTTTACTCACAGGTGAAAAACTTGTTTTTCACCTTGTTAACGTGAATCACTATACACTATATTTGAAACAGTTGCAAGGAAAATTTCATATTGCCTTTTTTATGCTTTCATAAAGTAACTGTTTCCTATCTGTTTTACCCATCCGCCTAAACTTAAGTTTACTAATTGATTCATCACTTCCTGTAAGGAAATATCGCGACCTGAATAAAGCAGCATCTGCTCTTTTATTTTCTCTACAGACTTAGGCTCACCATCCAGATTTTGTAAAATATCCGTCTGGATAGCAGACAAGAGAAAATCCCCTTTTTTATCATCCGCCGTTTTTCCCGTTATAGCCTGAATCATATCTGTGGGTGATAATGCCACCTGCGCCCCTTGCTGTAAGAGACGGTTGCAGCCTTCGCTAAGCGCTTCCGTTACTCTGCCCGGCACGGCGTAGACATCTTTTCCCTGCTCCAATGCCATATCCACGGTAATTAACGTACCGCTCCTGTTCTTTGCTTCTACGACAAGAACAATATCGGACAACGCGCTGATGATACGGTTCCTCGGTGGGAAAAGGCTGCTTCGCGGCTGCGTTCCGGGCAAATATTCCGAACAGACGCCTCCACTCTCACAAAGCATATCATATAGTTTCCTATTCTCATTCGGATAGCAGATATCGACACCGCATCCCATAACACCGAGAGAATAGCCGCCTGCTGCCAAAGCTGCCTGCTGCCCTATGCCATCTATCCCTCTTGCCATACCGCTGACAATTTGTACCCCTGCCGATGCCAATTCCTCTCCGAAACGGTATGCCATCCGCCTGCCGTACTCCGAACAGTTTCTGGCGCCGATAATAGCTGCACTATGTTTCTCTTCTGCCGGAAGTCTGCCCCGGAAATAGATACCATACGGCGCATCCGGAATATGGAAAAGCCGTTCCGGATAAGCGGTATGTCCCAAACAGGTAAAATGTATCCGCTTTTTTTCAAGTCTCTCAAATTCTTCCTGTACGTTCCGGTTTTTCCCGGCGTTTACGATTTTCTCTGCCAGTTCCTGCTTCCTTGGATGCGCTGAAAGCCGCGCTGCCAGTTCTTCTGCCCGCAAAAGATAAGACAGCTCATAAATCTCCTTCGGCGTTCCCGCCCCGGAAAGCAGCATTTTTATCGTCTTGCTTCCAATGCCCGGAATACTGTAGAGCCAGTGGGCATACGGCAGCATATTGTCTGTTATTCTATCTATTATCTGTTCTTCCCCCTTTTCTATTACCATATCTTTCTCCTACTCACCGCCCAGTCTGTTTGCAGGCACTCTATAACAGAGCGCTTCCGCCAGATGCGCTTCCTTTATCTGTTCCTCTCCTGCCAAATCCGCTATTGTGCGCGCTACTTTTAAAACGCGGTGATATCCCCTTGCCGTAAGATGCAGTACATCAAACGCCTGTTCCAGCATTTTCTCTTCCATACGTCCTAACGAACAATATTTTCGTATCTCTTTTACACTCATATCCGTATTAAACCGCATCCTTGTTCCCGCAAACCGCTTCTGCTGAATCTCTCTTGCTTTCATAACACGGCCGCGTATCTGTTCACTGTTTTCCTGTCCGGCATGCGCTGTCAATCCGGGCATTTCAATAACAGGTGTTTCTACACAGATATCAATCCGGTCGAGAATCGGTCCGGAGATTCTCTCCTGATAACGATGCACTTCATAAGGTGTACATCCGCACCTGTGCATATCCGGATAAAAACCGCACGGACAGGGATTCATAGCACCTACTAACATCATATCCGCCGGATAGCTATAGTTGCCGTTACTTCTGGCAATCTGCACTTTTTTATCCTCTAAGGGCTGGCGCAGACTGTCGAGCGTTTCCCTTTTAAACTCCGCCATCTCATCTAAAAATAAAATACCGCGATGGGCAAGCGTAGCCATACCGGGAGAAGGCACTTTCCCGCCTCCTGTCAGAGCTTGTTTGGTAATATTATGATGGGGTGCAATAAACGGACGGCTGCTGATAAGCACTTCCTTAGGCGGAAGCAGCCCTGCGATACTGTAGATAGTGGAGACTTCCATACTTTCTTCCAATGATAAAGGCGGTAAAATAGTCGGCATTCGTTTGGCTATCATGGTCTTACCGGAACCGGGCGGTCCTATCATAAGGAAATGATGAAAGCCCGCTGCGGCAATTTCCGCCGCCCTTTTGACCGTTTCCTGGCCGTTTACATCTGCAAAATCCACATCAGACTCTTTCTGTTTTTCTGCAAGCAGGGCTGAAACATCTATCGTAAGCGGCGGAATAAAATGTTTTCTCTCCCTTTCTTCCATACGCAAATACCGCAGCGCTTCCTCAAGATGAGAAACACCTATAATTTCCATTCCCTGCACAACAGCTCCCTGCGGAGCATTGTCACGTGGCAGAATGCAGCATGTAATACCCTTTTCTTTTGCTTTTCCTACAATCGGCAAAACACCCCTTACCGGTTTCACCTCGCCATTTAATCCCAGTTCTCCTATAATGAGCATATTTTTCGTACATTCCTTCGGCAAATGCTCCAAGGCTTCTAAAATACCGACTGCTACCGGTAAATCGAATAAAGCCCCTTCCTTACGCAAATCCGCCGGTGAAAGACTAACATTGATGCACATCGGCGGAAGCGGTGTGCCTGCGTTTTTCAAAGCAACTTTTACACGTTCCCTTGCTTCTCTGACTTCCGAGCCCAGCAGTCCTACCATTTGAAAACATGGCAGTCCTTTGGATACATCCACTTCCACCTGAATCAAATAGCTTCCGATTCCATGAACCGCTCCTGATGTAATTGAACTGAACAAATATCATTCCTCCTTTTTGCTTTCGTTTCTTAGTCTGTCTTTGAATACGTTCGGCGAAACGCCGAGAATTCATAGAAAATAAAGATGATTAGATATAACAATAGAATAATAAAAATGAAACAGACTGTCAAGGAATAATAATTCCCGACAGTCTCATATCCACTTTTTTTCCTGTATCATACGACGCAGTTCTTCGTCTGCGAGAGTAACTTCAAACTCTGCGCTCCGCATTTTGCCATTTGCAGATACGGTCAGGCTCTGTGTCACTAACGCTTCTAATATATTAGCAAGCCGCATGGAAGCCTGTTTCTGCTTAGTGGGCGGAAAAGCATCCAGAATATTTTCTACCGCAGCAGCAGCATCCGCTGTATTCATTGCCGCAAAAACAAGATGTCCTGCTTCAACGGCAGCGATAGCCGCAGCTATCACATCCGTTCCCTGCATCTCATCAATAAAAATAACATCTGTATCTCCACGCATGGCAGCATACAGCGCGGAAGCATAACTCCCGGAGTCCGTTCCTATCTCGCGCTGGCTTATCATTGCCATTTGCGGTTTATGCACGTATTCGATTGGTGACTCCAATGTCATCACGTGCACTTCCCTGCTATAATTGATTTTATTCACTAACGCTGCAAGTGTTGTAGACTTACCGCTTCCTGATGCGCCTGTAATTAAAACCAATCCCTTTTTCTTTTCGCATATTTGGATGACTGATTCCGGAATGCCAAGGTTTTCAGGCAGGGGCGCCTGCTCACTGACAAGCCGGAGCGTCAATGCCGAAAGACCTTTTTCCTTATAGGCATGCACACGATAACGCCCTAGTTTCCCAATGGAAAAGGACATATCATACTCGCCCCGCTTTTCAAAGCGCTCCCGCTGCAGCTGTGTCATCATGCCAAGCAATATATCCAATGTATCTTTTTCTGTCATCTTCGGGAAATTCATGGTAAGCAGTTCGCCGTTTACACGCATTTTGGGCGCCGTTCCTACTATAATATGTACATCGGATGCTCCCGCCTGCCTTGCGGACTGCATGATTTCTTCTATTATCGGCATTTCTTAAACCTCTTCTATAAACTTCTTAAAACAATCCGGGAATGTACTCCTCTTCTCCCAATATCTCAGCATCCGTCTCTAACGGCGGATCCACATAAACAGGTTCCTCTGTTTTAATACCCTGTTTCTTCAATAGTTCCGTATCCATGACGTAACGGTTATCCATTGTTTTCATAATATCTACAATCTCAATACGCCCCCTATTGTCACGGCTGTCTAAGTCAATGATCTTGTTATCCTGAAATGTCAGTACCATCGGTTTGAGAATATTTTGCCTATTTTCCGCGAGTACGAGCGCCTTGGCTCCGGTATTCAATTCCACGCTGACACCCGGAATCAGAATATTAACGGAATCAGTGAGCGCATTTACCACTCTTTCATCAAAGTAATCCAAGTGTCCCAATAAAAATTTAAAAGCCGCAACCTCCGATTCGGGGTCTTTATCCAACTGCACAGCAGTCATCGTATCATACGTCTCCGCTACGGACAGGATTTTCGCTCCCATAACCATTTTCGGAAGATCCGATGTTTTGCCTTTTTCCAGGTTTTCCAGATTCGCCTGTGTCTGCATACAGATGCGTTTGATATTCGGTGATGTTGCAAAAACATGCTCAAGCAGTCCGTATCCGGCGATTTCCGCCCCTCGTATCTGCTCTTTTTCCTCTTCTGTCCAGCTATCCTGCATCATAATTTTCCCTGCGGAAAGTTTCCCGATATCATGTACAATCGCCGCCGTCACAGCATCAAGCTGCTCTGAGACGGTCACTTTCATCGTATGCGCTATCATAGCACACAGTATTGCCACATTTAACGAATGTTTATAAATATAGTCCTCTTTGCTACGCAGATTCTGCACAAAACTGATTTTTCTGTCCAGATGCCCATAATTTTTAATGACATTGGATGTGATTGTCTGTATTTTGGCATACCGCCATGTCTGTATAATCCTATCCAGTTCCTCCTGAATGGAAAATACACAGACTGTCTGGAAACGCTCAAAATCAATATCATCCTGCGTCATCGGCGGAACAGGCTCTGCCGGTTCCAACACAAAAATACCAATCAGGCCAAAATTTTTGATACTGTTGATACTCTGTGCCGTCAGCCGTGAATTTCTTTCATATAACAGAACCCCATTCTTATTATAGATAGGACGTGCAAGCCGCATACCAGTCTTTAAATCATCCCTTTTTACAAAGATCATCTGACTTTATCCCCCTGTCTTTTCGCTACTCAAACCCTTCTCTTAACTTTTCCAGCGCCTTTTTTTCAATTCTGGACACATAACTTCTGGAAATACCTAAGTTCTTCCCGATTTCTCTCTGTGTTACTTCTCTGTCATTCAAAAGACCGTAACGCAGAATCAATATTTCTTTCTCCCGCTCATCCAATTTTTCCGTAAGCAGACCGGATAAACGTTTCAAATGTTCCTTCACTGCCATCTGCTCTACGACGTCAGGCTGTTCCTGTTCGATGATATCAAGCAGATTGATTTCATTCCCTTCCCTGTCCGTTCCAATCGGCTCATAAAGCGATACTTCTCTGGAAGTTTTCTTTTTCGCCCGAAGCAGCATCAACAGTTCATTATCAATACACCTTGAAGCATATGTGCTAAGTTTGCCTTTTCCCGCATCAAAAGAATCAATCGCCTTAATCAGACCAATCGTTCCTGTCGAAATCAAATCTTCCATGTCCTCATCAACATTCTGATATTTTTTGGCAATATGCGCTACCAGACGAAGATTCCGTTCCACTAATATTTCTTTGGCAGTCTGCCTTTGCCTGCTGTTTCCATCCTTCAACTGGCGAAGGTATGCGGCTTCTTCTTTCGCCGTCAGCGGTTGCTTAAATGTTTTCAAAAGAAGCCCCCAAAGTCCATTTACTCTATTCTATGACTTCGGGACAGTGCAAGTGCCTTTCCACCAAAAGAAAAGTATCCTAAAATATATTATACAAACTTCTTTCGGAAAGTTCAACATCATTTCCAAATTACAATTTATCTTAAAAAGTAACCTCTCCGTCATGTGACATCAGTGAAACGCTGTGGATGCCCGGAAGAGCTGCCAGCTCTTCGGTTAGTTCTTCTTCTTTGGAAACCCACAGCTCCAGTACCATATCCAGCTGTTCACCGGTGATGTTCCGGGATTTTACTTTATAATATCTGCTGTACTTTTTCACAAGTTCGGTAATTCGGGCGGTCTGTTCTTTACCGGACTTCGCACTGATGACTAAAATCATTGCCGCCTTTGCCACCGGAAGCCTGTCCAGTACGAAGACGAGCAGTGTCAAAATCAGGGAACCAATCACTGCAATTTCCAACATTCCGGCCCCAC
This sequence comes from uncultured Bacteroides sp., assembly GCA_964554405.1. Taxonomy (GTDB): domain Bacteria; phylum Bacillota; class Clostridia; order Lachnospirales; family Lachnospiraceae; genus UBA3282. The sequence goes on from CAZKOR010000019.1 coordinate 22,572, forward strand.
AGGCGATGCCGACGCTAATCGCCCAGAACAGGAATACAAGATCCATAGGGTCCTTAATTGCAGTCCGAAAACGCACGATGGATAAAGCGCCTACCATACCGAGAGAAATCACGATATTGGACTGTACGGTCAGGATGATGATGGCAGTAATGACAGCCAGAGCTGCCAGTGAAATATTAAAATTCTTGGAATAGAAAGTCTTGCGCGTGATAATCCGGTATATCAGAAAAATATACAAAGCAACCACGCAAGCGAACAGAAGGGTTACCGTCACCTCGCCTGCCGACACTTCATTTTGGGCAAATGCCTCCAGAAATGAGTTTTTAAAAATATCTTTGAAATTCATTGGTAAATTCTCCTTTGCCTTTATAAATGATATTTTCTGCATAAATAATATTTGGAAAAAGTAATTCTCTGCATATTAGCCAGTGAAAGAGCATGATAAATATGATCCGGAAGGTATTCATCATATTTTACTTCCAGAAGCTGCTGACCGGAAGGTAAAATCTGCCGCTGTCCGCAGTCCCGCCGGAAAAAGTCTTCAATTCTGGAAGAAGATGCGATATTGCGGTCAAAAGTAATTCTTACATTGCCGTTTGGATAAACATAAGGGATTCTTTCATAGCTTACAATCACCTTCGGCTCCATTTTTCTGCTCATTTTCAGAACCAGAAGTTTTTTGGCCAGCGGCGGAAGCAACGCCGGGTCTCCGGCATTTCTGTTCCATACGAGCCAGTCATATTGTTCCTGTGTCAGAAGGCAGGTCTGCTTATTTACCTTATCGCTTTCCTTGCGTTTACATTCCAGACTAATCCTGCTAATGTCATGATTATAGATTCGTATACGGTATTTTTCTCTGGGGCCTGTTCCGTCTTCATTTTCTGCCAGACAGCTGTTATCCATATCATCGAAATATAAGCTTTTAATCAGATATCTGCCGCAATCGCCGGCATGAATGTCTTTGGACATGATACCTTTCAATCGTACCTCCAGCATGATAAGCTGTGCATCCGTACACAGATATTTGAATTCATGCCGGTATTTTAAAGCCTCGCCGGGGTCGTTCTTTTTCACCTTAATGTCCATACTCCTTTTTGCAAGATTGTTGTTTGTTTACTGCCATGTGGCATATACGGTCATTTCCTCCGTAATCGGTGTCTGTGTCGTCAGAAACTCTTCGGATTCTTCAATCTTCCAGCCAAGAAATTGTAAACCGTCCCCTTCTATGACCGGAAGCTGCTCAATACATTCACCGGAGATAACGCCGACACAACGGTTCCCGCTGTCTTCGGCATCCTTAAAATGTACCAGACAAATCGGTGCGTTTTCAATCCATACCTCATCTAAAAATGCTTTTCGCTCCCGAATGAACTGTTTAATCGCCTGTGCATGTTGTTTATAGTTGTCCGTTTGAAAAGGAATATCCAGATTTCCATCCAACATCCTGTATACATGCCCGAAACGCGCTTGGTCGAGTATTGCAGCGGCTTCTATCTGCGCCAGATATTCATCGACTTTAATTTCTGACATTTCTGTCAAATAATCTGAAAACTTCTCCCGATATTCCTTTTTGACCATTTCTACGAAATCCTCGTGCTGATACAGGTAATAGAACCAACTTGTATAATCTACATGCAGCGTAAGAAAAGCAAGGTCACGCGTGTTCTTATTATAGCCGCTGGCATTTCCATAACCCTTATCATAATCCCATACCGGTCCGCCATATACTTTTGTACTGAGTTCGTCCTGCGGTTTATAGAAATAAGAGCTGGTGCTGCCGCCACCGTTGTTGCGCGTGATTTCTTCTATTAAATATTTGTCAGCCCACGATTCTAAATCGATATATTCCGTATAGTATTTACCGGTCGTGGGATTACAACCGTCCTCAGCCATAATGGCGTCTTCAATTTCCTGCATAAGTCCACTGATATAGAGAAGTTCCGCTTCGGAAGCATGAAGCGGACTTTTCAAGGCAAAATGTTCGTCCGTATCGGTTATGAACCCGCTTGTCACTTCACCGAATTTTTCACCGTAGTCATGCTCAATCAGATAGCCGCCTGTGATATCCTCCGGATTACGTGCAAGACAGGTTCCCTTGCCCTTTCCGTTTTCCAAAACAAAAGTATCGACATAATCTAAGGCATCTCCGTTCAAAACCCGGTTCTGCGCTTCCAAATCCGCAATTTCCAGCCGGTTTTCGCCGATTTCTGCTTTTTCGCATAATTGATACATACCGGCATAGACGCCATTAAAATATACGTCAATATATTCTGATTTTGGACTTCCCGGCATTCCTGCCTGCAAAGCCATCTCGTATGTCAGTCTATTTCTGATATATGCGGGATCGTAGACATTGCAAAGCAATATCCATGTATCTGATTCGCCCATCCCCATGAAATCTACCGGAGCGCTCAAATTCAACTGATATGACTTTTTTTCATAAGTGAAGGTTTGGTTCCCCCTTCCCGAAATACTTCGCAAATCATCCGCACAAACGAATTCTCCCTTTGCATCCAGGAATTCTATGGAACCCTTTTCTTTATAAGTTTTGTCAGCATCAAGCCTGTCCATGCTTCCGGTCTGGGTGTTCACATACATTACCGGCAGACCGTCCGACCTTAGGAAAGTAACATCCCTGTCTCCTATTTCCGTTCCGGAAGCATTATAGAAGTGCATTCGGTAAGGGATTCCCGGTTCAAAACAGCAGGAGACATGCTCTCCGGTAACAACCGTTATTGTTTTTTCTCCGCCTATAAAATCCACTCGGTCCACAGCCACCTCTACATCAAGAGTCATATCCGCATAAGAAGGAAGAAAAACATAACTCATGCTTTCCGCGTTGTCAGGATTGTCATTATAACACTTGATTTGTCTGTTTCCCGTATATGTAAAGGTAACGCTCATATCAATTTTATTTTTTCTAACTAAGTCATACAGCTTCATATTTGTGAACAGCTTAGGAAGAAAAAGCATGGGAATTGCGGCTGCCAAAATGACAAACAGCCATCTCATTTTTTTTAATTTTCCGTTTTCGATAATCATATTCATAAACTCTTTTTTATCATTATAATAAAAATTCCGCCATCACATAATTACTGATATCGATTCCATAGGAGGTCAGACAGATAGAATCATTCACAAAAATAAGCCCTTCTCGTTCAAGTTTATCTATAATGTCTCCGTAAATACTCTCAACCGAAACACCAAACTTCTGATAAAAAGCGCTTTTTTCCACACCTTTTATCAGACGTAAGCCCAAAAACATGAACTCTTCCATCTGCTCTTCTCTGGTTAAATATTGCATATTATCATTACTATTTTCAGAAAAATTTTCCACAGCCGAAGCATATTCCGGATATGTCCGTTCGTTATTCCAGCGCACATCATTTACCATAGAAGCTGCTCCTAAACCAAAACCAACATAATCTCCTCTTAACCAGTAGACTTTATTATGGATACACTCATATCCTTCTTTTGCATAATTGGAAATTTCATAACGCTTGTAACCAAAAGAGGTGAGAAGCTCTCCCGTCATCTGATAAAGCTCTCTGTCCTCATCCTCCGTCAGAAACGGAAGTTCCTCTTTATGCTCATAAAACCACGTACCCTCTTCCAAAATCATACTGTATGCGGAAATATGCTCCGGTTCCAGTCTAATAACCTTCTCAAGTGTCTGTCTGTAGGATCCATATGTCTGCCCCGGTATCGCCGACATCAAATCAATATTGATATTGTCAAATCCTGCCTTCCTCGCCATTTCATAAGTATTGCAAAATGCGTCATAATCATGAATTCTGCCAAGCATCTTCAGTTCCTTGTCATCAGCACTCTGTAAGCCGATACTCAAACGGTTGATACCCGCCCGTCTGTATTCCTGAAGTTTCTCTGACGTAACGCTCCCGGGGTTTACTTCTATTGTAATTTCAGGCTCTTTTGTAAAAGTATAATTCTGTTTTAATTTATTTATCAATCTTTCAATTGCATTTAATTTCAAGATGGATGGAGTACCTCCGCCGATAAAAACAGAAATAACCTGATGCTCCTTATAAGAAAACGAGCGTTTTTCTATTTCCGACAGCAAAAGTTCAATATATGCTTCTTTTTCCTCTTCTGATGCAGGGTAGGATAAGAAATCACAATAACGGCACTTCCTTTCACAGAAGGGAATATGAAGATAAAGGCTCAAGTCACGCATAGACGTTCTCTCCCGTCTTATTTATCATCTAATTTCAGTACGCTCATGAATGCACTCTGCGGTATCTCTACACTGCCGACCTGACGCATTCTTTTCTTTCCCTCTTTCTGCTTTTCGAGCAGCTTCTTTTTACGTGTAATATCACCGCCGTAGCATTTGGCAAGAACATCCTTACGCATTGCTTTCACAGTCTCTCTTGCAATAATCTTACCGCCTACTGCCGCCTGAATCGGGATTTCAAACAAATGTCTCGGAATCTCATCTTTCAGTTTCTCGCACATTTTTCTCCCTCTCTCATAAGCGCTGTCTGCATGGACAATGAAAGAAAGTGCGTCCACTTCCTCGTGATTAATCAAAATATCGAGTTTTACTAACTTAGACTCCTCATACCCTTTTATCTCATAGTCAAAAGAAGCATAACCTCTGGAGCGTGACTTTAAAGCATCAAAAAAGTCGTAAATAATTTCATTTAAAGGTAAATCGTATTTTAACAATGCTCTGGAAGCCTCAATATACTCCGTGCTGACATAACGGCCTCTTCTTTCCTGACACAGCTGCATAATGGAACCGATAAATTCCGATGTCACCATAATTTCCGCACTGACAACCGGCTCCTCCATATACTCAATCTCCGACGGGTCGGGCAGATTGGAAGGGTTTGTCAGCTCTATCATTTCACCGTTTGTCTTATGCACACGATAAATAACACCCGGCGCCGTCGTCACTAAATCCAGATTATATTCCCGTTCCAACCTTTCCTGTATGATTTCCAAATGCAAAAGTCCCAGGAAACCACAGCGGAAACCAAATCCAAGCGCAATAGATGTCTCCGGCTCATAATTCAGAGATGCATCATTTAATTTCAGCTTTTCCAATGCATCCCGCAAATCGGGATATTTTGCACCGTCTGCCGGATACATACCGCAATATACCATGGAATTTACTTTTTTATATCCCGGCAAAGGCTCTGCACACGGATTGCTAACATCTGTTATTGTATCGCCTACCGCCGTGTCTTTTACATTTTTAATAGAAGCAGTCAAATATCCTACCATACCAGCAGAGAGTTCCTCACAGGGAATAAACTGTCCTGCACCAAAATAGCCGACTTCTACAACTTCCGCACATGCTCCCGTCGCCATCATTTTAATATTAGTACCTTTGCGTACGCTCCCCTCCATAATACGGCAGAATACAATAACACCCTTATAGGAATCGTAAAGGGAATCAAAGATAAGCGCCTGTAAGGGGTTGTCCGGACTTCCCCCCGGCGCGGGTATCTTCTCAACGATAGCTTCTAATACCTCTTCAATGCCGATTCCGTTCTTTGCGGAAATAAGCGGAGCGTCCTGCGCCTCAATTCCGATGACATCTTCTATTTCATTCTTGACGCGGTCAGGTTCCGCACTGGGCAGGTCTATTTTGTTAATCACCGGAAAGACGTCCAAATCGTGGTCGAGTGCAAGATATACGTTTGCCAGTGTCTGCGCTTCTATGCCCTGTGCCGCGTCTACGACAAGAATCGCACCGTCACATGCCGCAAGACTTCTGCTGACTTCATAATTAAAATCTACGTGTCCCGGTGTATCAATCAGGTTAAAAATATATTCCTGTCCGTCTTTTGCCTGATAAATAATGCGGACAGTCTGCGCTTTGATGGTGATACCCCGTTCACGCTCCAATTCCATGTTATCAAGCACCTGCGCCTGCATTTCCCGGCTTGTCAAAAGACCGGTTTTTTCAATGATGCGGTCTGCCAGCGTTGATTTTCCATGGTCGATATGTGCTACAATACAGAAATTTCTGATTTTGCTCTGATCTATTGCCGCCATACTAATACCTATGCCTTTCTCTCTAATAGTTCATCATATCCTGTGCCTGATTATAACGCAGCTCCAGAAAAGCGTTGTGGTCATTATGATATAAATTCTTTAAGTCATCCGAATAGCCGACTACCATATGCGGGAAGTTATTTGCATAATATTCCAGAATCTGTTCGCTTAATTTCTTTTTCACCGCAATATCCGCAATCTGGTTTGTTCCGTTCGCCGCAAAAATCAAAACATTATAGCTGCTTCCGGTATAGATGCCGTTCCTGTAATGTTTTGTACGGTACAGATATGCCCACGCCATATTTTTGTTCAGATACGCACGCGGCGAAGTGGGTACGGCATTATAAGTAAGAAGACGTCCAATCCGGATACTTTTACTGATTACATTCGCACTCTGATAATCCGAAACAATCTGACTTTCCGACAAACCGGACTGTTCAAAGTCTTTCTTGATTTCTTTTAAGTAGCTGCCGAGAAAAGCCTTAATCAAAAGAATAACCGCCACTACTATCAAAATCAGGCTGATTGCAGTCATCACATAGAGCCGTACCGGACCGATGCTGTTCGCAAACATACCATCCTCCAGAACATAATTGATTGCATACTCCGCCATTTCATCGTCACTATATTCCAACGCATGGAACCATTCTTTATAATAATACAGTTCATCGCCATCCATGAGACGCACATTTCCTTTCACGGAAACGGTCTTGTCCAGTGATTCCGAATTTCCATAAAGTACTTCCCATGTATCATCGCAGATACTGTCCATCTGCGCAATCTTGCTCTCGCCAACACATACGGCGATAAAGCCTTCTTCCCCGTAAGGAATGACATAGTAGTCATATATATCGCCATCACTTGTTTCATATTCCGCAAAGCAGTCATATACCGCATTGATTTCGCTGTATGCTATTACGTCATACATTTCCGACTTCGGAATATCGTCCAGATTCTTTCCCCCTGTCAGGTAAGCAAATAACTGTAACGAAGCCGTGCCGTTAATGATAAACATAACAATTGCAGCTATCAGTAAAATTACCGAAATCGGCATGACATTCCCGATTGACCTTTTTTTCATCTCTCTTAATAGTTCTTCCATCACTTGTCGCCCTCTCATTCGTATATAGTATATAGTATATAGTTGTGATAGATTCTATTTTATAAGAGATGCGGGGCTATGTCCAATGTTTTTTTGCTTGCCTTATGAATCCACATCCGGCTCCTCTCCTGCCAATACCAGATGAATTACATGGGCAAGCGGCTCAATGGCATTCATAACCTCTTCTACCGTATTGTTCTGCGCACCCAGTTCAATTAACAGTGATTTCGGGCGCAGGTGCATATTGTAGCGGTAAGCTTTTAAGTAAATTCTTCTTGTTATGCCCGGATAATATTCGTTGGCTGCTGTCTGCATCTGAAAGGAAAAAGCCAGATTATCATCCAGATACGGATTCTCCAGTGATTCAAGAACGCCCCTTTTTGCCGTTCTGCAAAGTCCGTTAAAAAACATAAACTGTGCCGTCGGTCTGCCCTGCATATCAACAACAAGTCTTCTGTCCGCCGGCATCTCGTCTCTATGTAAATCAATCACCACCTCAATAGAAGGATTCCCGGCAAGCAGTTCTTCAATATCAGGGAGTGCGTTGGCATATGCGTCATCCCTTGTTTCTTTATCAAAGCTTTTTGTATAATGCATAACGTTATAACCATATTTGTCATGCAATATCTGCGCTAACTTCTCTCCGACACCAACAATCGTCGTACTCTCATCTCCTGGTATTGAATCGGTAAATCCCTCCTGTGAATGAGTATGGTATATTAAAATCTGCGGTTCGCTTCCCCCACCCTGCATTGTCATATCTTTCGACAGAAGTTTTTCGGTATTTAGAAGTTCCGCTCCCGCCGTTGTTGTAGAATCTATCGCATAAAACGCTTTCACCAAGTCTTCATAATTTTGCAGTTCGTCCCACTGGTAACGGTAAGCAGGTTCCTCCACTTCATGAAAGATATTTTCCTTATTATCCCACGTCTCTTCCTCATATTTCCCAGCCGCCTGATTTTCCGTAATAAAACCGTTTTCTGCCAAAAAAGCCTCTTCCAGACTTTTATCCAAATGAATGGCATCCTCTTCATATTCTAAGGAAGCCTCATCTATTCCTTTTCTGTCTTCATCGGATCCCTCCAATATAAGCAGTTCCTCATAGCTGCTCTCCTGTAATGCCTCTAACGGATATTCTTGCGGCTGCTCCATGCTGCAGAGCAGCACCGGAAAGTTTTCCAGCACAAGGCGTTCTAACGGATTGTAATCATTTTGCTTCGTTTCTTTCTGCCACACATTCACTCCCGGCATCCAGACATTACTAACCGAGTGCTCCAACCATTTCTGCAGGCTGCTGTTTTCCGAATGCTCCCGTGCCTCCATATCCTGGTATAGTTCCCTAAACAGGGCGCATCCTGCCACAAGGCATACAATAAAAAGCGCAATGCGCAGAATACCTCGTCCGATATGAATCTCATTATTCCACCTGATAGACAGCCGCCTTTTTTTCATGTACACGTTTCATCCAATCCGGGGCATAACATTCCAGCCCCTGTTCACTGGTATGCCCCACTGTCTATTATATGCAGCATATAGTGTTTCTCATGATACGGAGATATCCAGCGCCTTGTTCAGCGCATCACAAAGAATATGACTAATCTGCTGCACTTGGAAATCCACATCTTTACTTGTCACATACATATTGTTAAGCTCCGAGAGCGCACTCGGATATTCTCCAATGGCATCCCCTACAATCGTTGCCGCATCTACGACAGTCGGCACACCAATGGCAAGAACCGGTACTTCCAGGCTTTCTTCTGTTAGTGCATTCCGGTGGTTTCCTACCCCGGAGCCGGGATGAATGCCGGTATTGGTAATCTGTATGGTACGATTCAATCTCTTGGTAGATCTTGCTGCCAGCGCATCTATCACGATGACTTGGTCCGGGGATGTTTGTTCAATAACACCCTTTATGATTTCCGCAGATTCCATTCCTGTTTTCGCCATAACGCCCGGAACAAGACTGCTTACCATGTGCATTTTAGAGCAGTTATAAGCCACTTTTCCGTATTCCATTACAATATGACGGTTAATAAAAAGATTATCGACCACATTGGGTCCAAGGGAGTCTGCCGTAACATCCCGATTGCCAAGTCCGACTACCAGAATTGATTTTTCTTTTTCCGGTTCCGGCAGAAGCCTTCTGATTTCTTCTGCAAGAATATCGGATATTTCCTGATGATAATCATCTTCGGGTTCAATCATGCCCGGCGCCTCTAACGTCACATAGGTTCCCATCGGCTTTCCCATAGCACGCGCACCGTTTTTTGTCTCGATGATAACTTTGGTAATATGCACGTCGCTGTCCTTGTCATAATCTTCTTCTACTTTTATTCCATGAACTTCGTTTACTTTCCCGTCAATACTTTCTCTGGCTTCTAATGCCAAGTCTGTTCTGACCTGAAACCAACTCATACCCTCATGTCCTCGTTTCTTCTTTCCTTTTTCTCAGTTTACTATATGCAGATAGGGGGCGTCCTGTTTTTATTTTAAAAGTGCATGGCCTTAGTTTTCACAAAAAAGATGCAAAATATGTATTGACAGAAATTAACACTTATTCTACAATAATAGCTGTGTGTTTCCATT